>JBGPMY010000142.1:0-5404 GCA_041487235.1 Dehalococcoidia bacterium | reverse complement strand
GGAGCCGGACGGTACCCTTCACGTCATCGACTATAAGACAGGTTCTCAGCCCGACGAGATCGACGCCAAGCAACTCGTTCTCTACGCTATAATGGTCGAGGACAAGCTGCAGCGGCTCGTCTCCAAGGCTTCCTTCTGGTACCTGGACGATGGTCGCGTCTGGACGACGGAGCTGACCGAGGCCGGCAAGCGGCAGGCGCTGGAGGAGATGCTGAGTTCCATCCGCGAGATGCAGACGTTGAACGAATATCCCGCCAACATCGGCCGGCACTGCGCCCACTGTCCCTATCTCTACGCCTGCGAGCAGCGGGAGGAGATTGCGCGGCGACGCGAGGCGGAGGGTTGGTAGGCGTGCCGATATACGAGTTCCGCTGTAACGGCTGTCGCCGCCGCAGCACGGTGTTTACACGCAGCATTGGGGCCACGGTGTCAGCCGCCTGCGAGCACTGCGGCTCGGCGGAGCTGTCTCGGCTGTTCTCGCGGGTGGCCGTACTGCGCTCGGAGAACGATCTCCCCGCCGGAATCGACGAATCCAGCATCGCGGACATCGACGAGAACGACCCTCGCTCCGTGGCCCGCTGGGTGCGCAAGATGAGCCGCCAGATGGGGGAGCCGCTGGACGCCGAGATGGAGACGGACCTGGAGCGCATGGAGGCGGGGGAGACGCCGGACGACTTCGAGGACGGCGCCGACTCGTTCGAGGAGGACTTCGCCGGTGCGGACTGAGGTGGCCACCGGAGTGGAGGCTCGCAGTTTGCGGCGCTGGCTGAGGCGCAGAGCGCTGCCGCTTGTGGTGCGCGCGGTCATCCTCCTGATTCTCGTGCTCCTGGTCGTTGCCGCTTATCGTCTGCTTGTACCACAGTCATTTGCCGTTTTGACATAGACTCCCTTACCCATGCCCATCTACGAGTTCAAGTGCGCGGACTGCGGAGGCCTGAATAACGTCTTCACCCGCAGCGTCAGCTCGCCGGTGGATGCGCGGTGCCGGCACTGCGGCTCCGCCAAACTGGAGCGAGCGTTCTCCCGCTTTGCCTACCATAGGTCGGAGGCGGATGTCCTGCACCGCTACGGCGCGGAGCCCAAGCGGCTGGAGGACTACAAGGACCCGCGCCAGATCGGTCGCTGGGCGGAGCGCAAGTTCGATGAGTTCGGCGTTGAGATGCCGAGAGAGGCGCGCGAAATGATCGACGCCGCCCGCGACGGCGAGTTCCCGGACCCGGTGAAAGACCTGTAGCGGTATCCTGCGGCAATTTGCCGCGTTAATCCCATAAGACATCTGTGCAGGTTCGCCATGCGTCTCGTGTACTTGCTGGTCTCTGGTATCTTGCTCGCGCTCGTGCTGCTGCCGGCCTGCGGCGGCGATGAGGAAGAACCCGCTACAAGCGCGTCTCCGTCGTCGCCCGCGGCGACCCTGATCCGGCCATCGCCCCGCGGGACGCCCTCTGCGGGGTTCGATGCCTTTCGTGTGTTCGCCCGCGAAATGGAAGCAGCGATCGCCACCCGCGACACTGAGTTCTTCGCCAGCCGCGGTGTGGAGATGGATGTGACCTGCAGAGGCGATGAGCAGCTGGGCCCGTGCACCGACAAGCCAGCGGGAACCGTTTTGCGCGGCATTCCAGGCGCAGCCTGGAAGTCCGACGCGTTCGGGCTGACTCCCCGCACGGACTTCTCGAAGCTGTTGCAGGACTGGTATTCAGCGGCGCTACCGGGTCTCGCCAACCAATACGGCAGTGGGTCACCTGTGCTCTATGCCCTCGCTGAAAAGCGTGATAGCGGAGAAAGTTACGCCATCGCCACGGAGATTCTGCAGACGGGACCGGCCACCGGTATCCAGCGCCAGGCTCGTGTCTTCCGGTTCAGTCCGGTGGCCGGCCAGTGGCAGTTGAACGGCGAGATTCTGGCGGCTGTCAGCCTGACGGCAGACGACTGGCTCTCCGGTAACTGCGGCGAGTGTTACGATTACTGGGAACTCTGGGAAGGAGCCGCCCACTGAACACTGACGGTCTCAACGAGATCGCCGAGTCGATCCGCGCACACCTGGACGCCAAGCACCGGGCACGCGAGCAGGCGCTGCCCCTGACGCGGGAGGTGATCCGCCTCTCCGCCAACGCCATCCGCGCCGTCCATCGCCGCGAGTTCGATGCCGCGGAGGGCCTGCTCGCTAAAGCGAAGGCCAACCTGGCGCAGACGGAGGCGGGCCTCGCCGCGCACCGGGACATCTTCCACGCCGGCTTCGTGCACGATGCCCAGAAGGAGTACGCGGAGGCCTCCTGCACGCTGGCCCTCATCGCCGGGCGTCCTTTGCCTTCGCCGCAGGAGCTGGGGGTCATGGGCGCGTCCTATCTTAACGGCCTGGGTGAGGCGGTGGGTGAGCTGCGGCGTCATCTGCTGGACTCGCTGCGCGCCGGAGACATCCCGCACTGCGAGGAGTGCCTGGCGGCCATGGGCGACATCTACGACGTCCTGGTGACGATGGACTACCCGGAGGCGGTCACCGCCGGTCTGCGCCGCACCGCAGACGCCATGCGTGGCATCCTGGAGCGCACGCGAGGAGACTTCACGATGGCCTACGCGCAGCGTCACCTGGAGGACCGCCTGCGCGAACTGGAGGAGCGCCTCCGTTCGTGAACGGGCGCCCTCCGCTGCCTGACATTGCCCCGAAAGTGGGTCCTCGGCGTGCCGTCATTCTGAGCGGCCAGCACGTGTGCACGCGGTTGATGGCATCGCCGCGAAGGCCTGCCCTGAGCCGAGTCGAAGGGAATCTGGGGAGGGGCAAGCATCCGGGCTCACATTTTCATCGTTCGTGGCGCTGCGGAAAAGCGGCGCGTATGGCTCTGGCGGCCGCCTTCCTCTTGCTGCTTCTCGCAGCCTGCGGAAGTGGTGACGATTCCGCGACCCACTCTCCCGCCTTCAGCGGCCCAACGTTCGCCGCTAACCAGACGAAGGCCGCAACGCCGACCGAGGCGCCACCCACGGACGTTAGGACCGCCCCTCCGCTGGCCTCCCCCCAACTGGACTCCGTCGTGCAGAAGCTGGGAGAGGGAGCGCTGGACATCACAATCGGGCCCGGCGAGAGCTACGGTTTCGACCCCCTGAGCCTTCCGGTGGACTCCGGCAAACAGCCTCCGCCCTGCGCGGCCTTCGTCTTCGCCTTCACCTGGCAGGTAACCGATCCCTATCCGGCGGAGAGCATGGACGTGCGCTGGCGGCTGAACCGCATGGGTGGCACGGTGGAGATCGCGCACGGCCCCTCCGGCGAGCAGACCGTCGGCTGCGGCTTGGTGGAGGCGGTCAACAGCGGCGACGCTAGCGTATCGCTCAGCGTCCGCTATCTGATCGGCACAGCGCCGGGGTCGTAGCCGTGCCTGCCCTAAAACCCTTGTTCTAATCCGCCAGCGGCGCTACAATAATTCTTCGAGCCGAACCCTGCCTGGGAGGACCCGATGCCCCTCGATTCCATAGTCGTGCGCGGCGCCCGCGAGCACAACCTCAAGAACATCGACGTCACCATCCCGCGCGATAAGCTGGTCGTCATCACCGGCGTCTCCGGCTCCGGCAAGTCCTCGCTGGCCTTCGACACCATCTACGCGGAGGGCCAGCGCCGCTACGTGGAGTCCCTGTCCGCATACGCCCGCCAGTTCCTGGGCCTCATGGAGAAGCCGGACGTGGACTACATCGATGGCCTTTCGCCCGCCATCTCCATCGATCAGAAGGGCGCCTCCCGCAATCCACGCTCCACCGTGGCCACGCAGACCGAGATATACGACTACCTCCGCCTCCTCTATGCCCGCGCGGGCCATCCCCACTGTCCCAGCTGCGGCCGGCCCATTCAGCGCCAGACGGTCCAGCAGATCGTCGATTCGATCCTGGCTCTCCCGCCGGGCAGGCGCCTCATGGTGCTGGCGCCCGTCATCCGCGATCGCAAGGGGGAGTACCAGCGCGTGTTCGATGACGCCCGCAAGGCCGGATTCGTGCGTGTACGCGTGGACGGCCAGGTCCGGGACCTGGAAGAAGAGATCGCCCTCGACAAGAACAAGCGTCACTCCATCGAAGTAGTCGTCGACCGGTTGGTGAGCGAGGGGGCCGACGGAGAAGACCGGGAGTCGGCGCGGATGCGGCTGTCGGACTCAGTGGAGACGGCGCTGCGTCTCGGTGCGGGCGTCGTCCAGGTGACGCTGCTCTCGGACGGCGAGGCTCGCCTGCCGGAGGAGGAGCGCATCTACTCCGAGCACTTCGCCTGCGTCGACTGCGGGCTCTCCTTCGGGGAGCTGGAGCCGCGTAACTTCAGCTTCAACAGCCCCCACGGCGCCTGCCGCGACTGCACCGGCCTGGGAGTGAAGATGGAGCTGGACGCGCAGCTGGTGATCCCCAACAAGAACCTGTCGCTGGCCGAAGGGGCCATTCAGCCCTGGGCCCGCACCAGCACCGTCTCCGCCTGGTACATGCGCCTTCTGGAGGCTGTGGCCAGGAAGCACCGCTTCTCCCTGAACGTCCCGGTGAAGGAACTGACGCCGGAGCAGTTGCACGTCGTACTCCACGGGGACACCGGGACTATAACCCTGCGCTACACGGGCGCCGGCGGCCTCGACAACAAGTGGGACACCACGTTTGAGGGTGTGATCTCCAATCTGCAGCGTCGATATCGCGAGACTGACTCCGACTACGTCCGCGGGGAGATCGAGAGGTACATGGCGGAGAACCCCTGCACGGCCTGCGGCGGCGCCCGACTCAAGCCGGAATCGCTTGCCGTGACCGTCGACGGCCGCAGCATCTCCGAGGTCGCTCGCATGTCCATCGCGGAGGCGCTGGAGTGGGTGACCCATCTGCAGGCCCCCGAATCGCCCCTGACGGAGCGCGAGCGCACCATCGCCTACCAGATACTGAAGGAGATCCACGCCCGGCTGACCTTCCTTTATGACGTCGGCGTGGATTATCTGACGTTGGACCGTCGCACCGGCACCCTGGCCGCAGGCGAGGCGCAGCGCATCCGCCTGGCGACGCAGATCGGCTCTTCACTGATGGGTGTGTTGTACGTCTGCGACGAGCCGTCTATCGGCCTGCACCCAGCGGACGACGAGCGGCTCATCAACACGCTCAAGCGGCTGCGCGATCTGGGCAACACAGTGCTCGTGGTGGAGCACGACGAGACGATGATGCGGGCGGCGGACCATCTCATCGACCTCGGCCCCGGCGCCGGCGAAGCGGGTGGGCGCCTGGTGGCGGCAGGGACCGTGGATGAGGTCGCGGCCTGCATGAAATCCATTACCGGCCAGTACCTCAGCGGCCGGCGCCGGATTCCGTTGCCCTCCCTGCGCAGGCCCGGCAGCGGCAAGGCGATCGTCGTCCAGGGGGCCAGGGAGAACAACCTCAAGAACATCGACGTGCGTATCCCGCTCGGCCAGTT
>JBGPMY010000141.1:0-5423 GCA_041487235.1 Dehalococcoidia bacterium | reverse complement strand
GCCGGCGACGACAGGCCCTCGCAACGAGAACGGGCGGCCCAGTAGCAACGCCACGCGCTCCACGTCGCCGGCGGCCAGGGACTGGCGGACGGAGCTGGAGCCCACCTTCTCACTGTCCTCGGTCAACAGAGGCGCCACCTCCACCCGGAAGCCGAGGGATTCGCCCACCTGGCGCATGACGCCGATCGTCCCCGCGCGGTTGCGGCCGAGGGCGAAATCGGGGCCCACAACCAGGAGCTTCATCTCCAGCTCCTCGACGAGCAGCGATAGGAAGTCGCCGGGCGACAGCTGGGCGAGCTCGGAGGTGAAGGCCAGAACGGCCACGGCGTCCAGGCCGAGCCCCTGCAGCAGTTCCACGCGCTCCTCCAGGGACGTGAGGTAGGTAACGGGCGTCCCCGGGTGCAGGACGGTGCGCGGGTGCGGGTTGAAGGTGATGGCGACGGCGGCCAGCCCCTCCCGGCGAGCGTGTTCCAGGAGCAGGGCGATCAGGTGCTGGTGACCGCGGTGCACGCCATCGAACACGCCGATGGTGACGGCGCAGGGCCGCCCGGGCGCGACGCGGCCGAGCTCTCGGCGGGCCAGGGAGACGGTCATGGGCGGGCCACCTGGACGAGGGTGCGCAGATTGGCCTCCGGCGTATGCGGCTCGATGGAGCAGCCGGGGGCGAGAAGGAAGCGCCTGCCACCGGTCTCGCTGATGGCGCGCTGGGCCTCTTTGGCAACATCGGCTGGCGAGCCGGAAGTCATCGTCGACTCGTGGGAGACGCCGCCCATCTCGGCGCGGTCAGTGCGAGAGGCGATCTCGCCGAGCGAGGGGTTCCCGGCGCCGTGTGCTGCCCAGTGGAAGGCGGCGACAGGGTAGTCCAGAAGCCGCGGCAGGTGGTTGTTGTTGCGGCAAACGTGGAAGACGTTGAAGGGGGCCTGGCGCACGGCGTCCAGGACGCGCAGGTCGAAGGGGCGAGCGAAGGTGTCGTAGTCAGCGGCGGAGATGACGTCGGCCGAGCCCCACTCCACGGTGGCGAAGAATATGCCCGACGCTCCCGCTTCCAGGCAGGCGTGCGAGTACGCGGCCAGCGTCTCGGCGATGGCCTCGAGGGCCGCGCGCAGCTCATCCGGGCGCTCGCTCATGAGCCGCTGGACGTACTTGGTGGAGCCGGTGATCCGGCTCATGACTGCCAGGGGCGAGAAGACGGTCTGGATGAAGGGCGCCTCGCCGCGGAGGTCTCGGGCGATCAGGCGCAGCGCCTCCACCTGCTCACCGTAAGCGCCCGTCGAGGCGTCGAGCTGTTGGATGCGGCGAAGGTGCTCGGGTGCGCTGACGCCGGGCTCGATCAGCACCGGCTGTTTATCCGGCTCGTCCGAGCGCTGGTAGCGGGCGCCCCAGTCTTCGGCGTAGTAGCAGGCGCGAGGGTTGACCTTGATGAAGTCCCAATCGTACTTGCGATACGCCTCGAGCGTAGCCTCAGCGAGGCCTCCTGCCGACCACTCGCGGGGGAAGTCGTGCCACCAGGCGGAGACGGGCACCCGGTCGACGTCTTGTCCGCGCAGGGCGGCGGACACGCGATCGTTCTTAGTCATGATAGCGCGCATTGGTGACAGTTAGTGTAAGAGGCACGGCGGAAAAGGGGAAGGGGAAGGCGATGAGCGCTGTGCCGGCGCTCGCCGGAGAAGCCACCGTTTGCGTTGGCCAGGCGATAGTGTATACTGAACATGCGATTGCATACTGAACCAGCCGACCCCGACCCCACTCATCCGACCTCGCTACATTCCAACGCGAAAGGAACCCTTCTCATTGTCATCTTTCCATAGCTTTCGATTACGCGCCTCCAGTCACCAGGCGCTGTCCAAAATGCAGATCGATACCCCAACTGCCATCCAGGAGCGCGCCATTCCCCTGCTCCTGGAGGGCCGCGACGTCATAGGCCAGGCGCAGACCGGCTCCGGCAAGACGCTGGCTTTCGGGCTGCCGATGATGGAGCGCTGCGACCCTAACGTCCGGCAGGTACAGGCGCTGGTCCTGACACCCACGCGTGAGCTGGCGCGGCAGGTGGGCGAAGTGCTGTCGGCGCTTGGCCAGCAGGCGGGCATCAAGGTGTCCCTGCTGTACGGCGGCAGGCCATACGGGCCGCAGGATAAAGAGTTGGCCGCAGGCGTGCACATCGTCGTCGGTACGCCCGGCAGAGTGCTAGACCACCTGAACCGGCGCACGCTGCGCCTGGAACAGGTGCGCATGCTGGTCCTGGATGAGGGGGACGAGATGCTGGATCAAGGCTTCGCTCCCGATGTGGAGCGGATCCTGGCGAGAACGCCGCGCAGCCGCCAAACTGCGCTCTTCTCCGCAACGACGCCGCCCTGGATTGAGAAGATCGCCGCCAGGCACCTCACCGAGCCGGAGGTGCTGAACCAAGATCAAGAAGACGGATCAGACCCGGATATAGACCACGTCGTCATGGAGGTCTATCGCGAGGACAAGTTTCAGGTGCTGGTACGCCTGCTGAAGGAGGAGAGCGAGGGCGCGACGCTCGTCTTCGGCCGTACCAAGCACGGCGTACGCAATCTGGGCCGCCGTCTGCAAGCGATGGGGTTCCCCGTGGCCGTCCTCCAGGGAAACCTGAGCCAGGAACAAAGGGATAAGGCGCTAGAGCGCTTCCGCTCCGGCAACGTGCCGATCCTGGTGGCGACGAACGTGGCCGCGCGGGGACTCGACATCTTGCACATCGGGCGGGTGATCAACTACGAGTTGCCGGAGACGCACGAGCTGTTTACCCATCGCGTCGGGCGTACCGCCCGTATGGGGCGATCGGGGCGGGCCATCACGCTTGTGAGCGCGCTGGACCTGGCGAAATGGCAATCGATAGAGAGAGGTCTCGGCATGCGGCTGCCCAGGGTGAGCGCCAGCGATGAGAAGTCGGCCGCCCGGCCGCCTACCGCAGCGCCGGCAGTCAGGACTGCCAGCCGTTGGGGACGGCGGCGCTGGTCCCGGCGGCGAGCGACGGCCTAGAGGGAGGATGCCGATTGAGCCGGCTGTACGTGGGTAATCTGGCGTACGAGACGACGGATGCGGACCTGAGAGGAGCGTTCGCCCGCTTCGGGGAAGTGGCGTCCATCAAGATCGTCAGCGACCGGCGCGGGCGCGCCAAGGGGTTCGCCTACGTGGATATGGCAGATGAGAGTTCGGCGAATACGGCGATGGAATCCCTGCGAGGTACGCAGATCAACGGCCGGACGATGGACATAGTGGAAGAGTCGGCCAGGCGGCGCGGAGGAGGCCAGCGGGGCGGTCGCCGCCGGCGCTAGCGCCAGCAGCCGCGACCCAACAGCGCCTCGCTCAATGCGGGGCGCGTTCTGTTTTCTGGGGTTAAGAGCTCAAGCGGTGGACTGAGCGCTCAAGCCGGCTTGGCGGCCGCCTCAACCAGCGTGATCTCGCCGAAGGGGCGGCGCTGCTCGGCCCAGAGGCGGCCCGCCTTGATCAGCTCCAGGACGGCCAGGAACAGGACGACGATCTCCGTCCGCGTCTGACAGGCGGCGAGAAGGGGACGAAACTGGAGCCGCCCCTTTCGCCGGTCCAGGGCGCCGGAGATCTCCTCTATCTTCTCGTTGACCGTTACAGGCTCTACGTGCAGGACGGTCTCCTCCGGCTCCGGCGGCCTGCGGGCCAGCGCTTCCTTGACGGCGCTCAGAAGCGTGTCCATGGTCACGCCCTCCAGCCCGGGGGGCAGCGGCACGCCCTTGACGGGGGCGATGCGGGAGTAGGTGCGCCCGCCCTCTTCCTCCAGCTGCCGAAACAGGTCCACCGCCTCCTTGAACAGCTTGTGCTCCTCCAGAAGCTCGGTCAGCTCCCCGGCCGCCTCCTCGATCTGCTCGCGCAGGTCGGCTGACGGTGGCTGGGCCGTGGGCAGGAGGGCGCAGGACTTCACGTAGAGGAGTTTGGATCCGACGGCGATGAACTCCGCGAGGGTGTCCGCTTCGATGTTGCCGTCAGCGTGGATTTCGCGCCAGTACTGGTCCGCGACCTCGGCCAGGGAGAGGGCGGTGATGTTCAGCTGCTGGCGGTCTATGAGGTCGAGCAGGAGGTCGATAGGGCCGTCGAAGCCATCGACCCTGATCTGCACCATCTCGCCCATTATAGCGATGCGAAAGGCGCTGGGCCAGCGAGATCCGCTAAAAGGCGGAGGCGAATTAGCAGTATTCCGTGAAGTCATACGGGCCTGCGTTTCATTGTTCTGATTCGACTATTATAGCGGCTGCGGCGGGCTCGTTAGACCCCGGCGGGAACCTGATTCGATGTTCTGGTGTATTAGTGATGGCGGGAGGACTCTCTGGACGACGAGAAGCTGATACGCGCGGCCCAAGGTGGCGACGTTAGTGCCTTTGAGGAGCTGGTGCGCCAATACCAGGAGGCGGCGTTTCGCGCGGCGTTCCTGGTGCTACGCGACGCCGCGGAGGCGGAGGACGCTGCCCAGGAAGCGATGGTGAAGGCGTACAGAGCGCTCCACCGCTTCCGGACCGGAGCGCTGAGACCGTGGCTCCTGAAGATCGTGATGAACGAGGCTCTCAACCGGCTCACCCGTATCCTGAACCAGGGCGGCTTCTGGCCCGAGGGCTGGCTGTCTTAGCGAAGCGGTAGAGACGCCCCGCCGGGGCGTCTCTACCGGCGCACATAGCGCGCGACAGCCTGTCCCACGGAGTCGGCGCTAGGAGGCCTTGCGGGCGGGCTGCTTGGCGGGCTGCTTGGCGTGCTCCACGGGCGGCGCCAGAGGGCGGCCCAGCGCTTCGCCCAAGATGCGCACTTTGTCCATGAGCTTGGCGAAGTTGGCGGGCGTCAGAGACTGGGCGCCGTCGGAGAGGGCCTGGTCCGGGTTGGGGTGCACTTCTATCTGCAGGCCGTCCGCGCCGGCCGCGATGGCGGCCAGGCCAACCGGCTCCACCAGCGACCATTTTCCGGTGGCGTGGCTGGGGTCGCCGATGACCGGCAGGTGGGAGAGCTGTTTCACCAGGGGGATGGCGTTAATGTCGAAGGTGAAGCGCGTCGCGGTCTCGTAGGTGCGGATGCCGCGCTCGCAGAGGATGACCTGGCGGTTGCCGTGGGAGAGGATGTATTCGGCGGCCAGGAGCCACTCCTCGATGGTGCCGGAGATGCCGCGCTTGAGCATCACCGGCTTGCCGCACTTGCCCACTTCGTCCAGGAGGGCGAAGTTTTGCATGCTGCGGGCGCCGAGCTGGAGGACATCGGCGTAGCGGGCCACGAGGTCCACGTCCCGCGTATCCATGACCTCGGTGATGATGGGCAGGCCGGTCTCGGCGCGGGCGGCGGCCAGGATCTGCAGCGCCTTTTCGCCGTGACCGCGGAAGGCGTAGGGGCTGGTGCGCGGCTTGAAGGCGCCGCCGCGCAGGATGTGTCCGCCAGCGGCTTGCACAGCGCGG
>JBGPMY010000140.1:0-5426 GCA_041487235.1 Dehalococcoidia bacterium | reverse complement strand
CCTCAGCCCTTCAGTCAGAGGTAGCGGCGGGCCCCAGAGTCCCGTCGCCAGCAGCGTTGCTGGGCTGAGGACGGACCGATCCACGTCCCCGGCGCGCCGGGGCAGGTGCTGCACCTCCAGCGCTCGGCCCAGCTCATTCGCCATCGCCCCCGCCAGACCAATCACCGTCGTCTCCTCGCCGCTGGCCACGTTCCAGATGACGTCTCGCTGGACGCTCAGCGCCGCCAGCACCGCGCCTACCACGTCTGACGTGTGCACGAAGTCTCGCGTCTGGCGGCCGCTGCCGTGGATCTCCAGCGCCCGTCCGGCCAGCAGCCGCTCGAGGAAGATAGCGACGACGCCACCCTCGGCGTCTGTACGCTGTCGCGGCCCGTAGACGTTCGACGGCCGCAGAATGGCATAGGGCAATCCCTGCCCGCGCAGCAGCTCCTCCGCGGCCAGTTTGTTAACGCCATAGTGGCTGCGAGGCGCCGGCGCCGTCCGTTCGTGCGCGGGCGCCGCCGTCTCGCCGTACACGGCCCCGCCGGATGAGATGAAGACGAAGCGGGGTGCTCCCGCGGCCTTCGCTGCCAGCAGCAGCCGCCGCGTGCCCTCTACGTTCACCTCGCGGTCCAGCTCCGGCTCCTTCATTGAGCGCTCGACGCTCGTTTGGGCCGCGCAGTGCACTATGGCGTCGAAGGAAGAGCCTCTCATCACCGCGCGCACGTCCGCGTCCGACCGGATGTCGCCGATGTGCAGGGTCACGCCCGCCGGTACGTTGGCCCTCTCCCCGGTACTCAGATTGTCCAGCACCTCCACGCGCCAGCCTAGGCCCTGTAGCCTGTCCGCCAGGTGCGAGCCGATGAAGCCGGCGCCGCCGGTCACCAGTACGCTCCGTCCGTGACTTCCGTTCTCCGTATCTTCCTGCGTCATGATGAACCTTCCTCTGCTACTGCGACCGCTCCGTCGCACGTGGGTAGATACGCCGGCGCGGAGAGCAACTCGTCCAGGCCGACGAACCGGTAGCCCTTCGCCCGTAGACCCTCGATTATACCCGGCAGCGCGGCCAGGGTCGGCGAACGGTCGCTCCCCTGGTTAGTATCGTCGCCGTCGTGCAGCAGCACGATGGAGCCGGGCTCCGTCGACTCCAGCACCGTCTTCACGATCTCCTCCGGCGGCGGACGCTTCCAGTCGCCGGGGATCACGTCCCAGGTGACCGTCCGCATGTCGTGGCTGGAGACGGCGTGCAGCTGCCAGGGCGTGTGAAAGCCGTTGGGCGGCCGGTAGAAGGCCGGGCAGACACCCGCCGCTCTCGCAATCGCCCGTTCGGCCTTGTCCAGCTCCCCGTAGCCGAGCTGGAAGATCGCGTCCCGCTTGCGATGCCGGTAGGAGTGGTTGCCGATCAGATGCCCGTCCCTGGCCAGGCTTCGCACTATCTCTGGGTGCGCCTCCGCGTTCTTTCCCACGACGAAGAAGGTGGCGTGGACATCATACCGGTCCAGAACCTCGGCGATGCGCGACGTCCAGGGTGCGTTGGGGCCGTCGTCAAAGGTGAGAGCTACCACCATCTGGTCTCGCGGCCCGTGTGTGATGATGTGCCCGTATATCTGCGATGACGGTGTCCACGCCCAGTAAGTGGTCATCACCGGCAATGCCAGGCTCAAGACCAGTCCGCCCTTAAGAGCCCCGGCTACCAGACGGTTGCCTCGACGGGCCGCTGCCGCGCCCTGCAAGGACACCACGCTCCAGATCGGCGGCAGGAAGGCGACCAGCGACACGCCGCCGAACAGCCCTCCCACAACCCACAGGACGGCCGTCGTCCCCGCTTTCGAGCCAATCCAGGCGCCAAGGGCGGGCCCGGCCGTGTGGCCGATCCCCTCCATGGTCAGAAACCAGCCCAGGACGGCCCCGCCGCTGGCGGCTCGAGAAAGGTCCAAAGATAGGGCGCTCACAGAAGGTATGGCCAGCCCCAGGCCGAGGCCCGCCACCGCCGCCAGGGGGATCACGGCGCTGGTATCGTTGACCGTGGAGAGGCACCAGACCGATAGCCCCGCGAGCAGGGACCCGGCGCCCAGCAGAGGGATCCGCCCCAGCCGGTGGGACAGGGCGCCGCCCAGGACGACGGCGACCGCGCCGACGGCCGCGGCCGGCGCCAGGATCAGCACCTCCTCTCGCAGAGACACACCGAGCACATCCCTCCCATATGATCGAAAGATGGCCACCAGCGCGCCCAGGGCCGCGCTCTGCAGGAACAGCAGAGCCGAAAACCCAAGGCGCTGCGGCTGCGCTATCAGTCTGGCCGCGTCGATGAGACTGCCTGAAGTCTGCGGCTGGTCGGACACCGGGCCCGGGCCGTCGTGCCTGCGTAGTCCCGTCGCCGCGAGGAGTGCTGCCGCTATCGCCGTAAGGGAGATGGCTGTCGCGCCAAGATAAGGGAAGTCCTCCGGCAGTAGCGTACCCAGTCCCAGCCCCAGCGCCAGGGCCAGTCCCGTCGTCAGCGTCATACCCGATGTCAGCTGGGCGCGTTCATCGGGAGCGAAGTCGGCGCCCGCGAGGGCGAACATAGCGGGCCAGACTACGGCGCCGCCCAGTCCGTACACGGCTGCCGCCAGTAGAGCCGCTTCAGGTGTCACGGCTGCAGCAAGAAACGCCACCTGGCCCACTGCTACCAGCGCCAGGCCCGCGAACAGTCCCCGGCCAGCGCCTATCTTGTCTATGAGCCGCCCGCCGATGAGCTGGGCCGCTAGCTTGGCCGCGCCGTAGACAGCGAGGGCGTATCCCGGCAGCCAGACGTCATCGCCTGCTTCGCCCGGCAGGTACGTCTGAATCGCGACAAGGAATACGAATACCAGGGCGGCGTCTACGCAGAGGGTTACCAGGAGATATGGGCGCGCCCGCGGCGAGCGCACCAGGCGCAACCACTCCACCAGCATACGGGGTAGTGTGGTCATCTCAGAACACCCCGCACTCGCTGAGCGAATCGGGCTTCGACTGCTCGGACACGAACGGCCGGACATCATACACCGTGAACCTGCCCGCCTGGTCGGCGTAGACGGTCTGCGCGCGCCCGCCGTCCACGAGCGATTGCAGCAGCTCGCTTTCGTTCATGTGATAGCGGGCCAGGTACGCCTTCTCCACCGATACGAAATCGATCCCTTTGAAGGCGGCATAGCAGCCGTACTGAGCCTCCGTCCAGCTGCGGCGGAAGACGCTCTCCGTAAAGAACTCATTGGAGAGGACGGCGCCATTGCGGACAAAGCGGTACATCCCGTCTTCGCGCTCTGACGGCTCCAGGACACGGTAGGTCGCGCCCGGCTGGAACGCCGGCGAGCGGAAGAACTCGGCATACATGTCGGAGCTTCGGTGCACCACACCGTAGTAACCGCCAGGGGAGCCTTCGTAGCGCACGATTCCTGACATCAGGACGACCCCTACCGCCGCCAGGGCTGCGGAGAGCGCGAGAGTCGGACGGTAGAACCGCCGTACGTACGGCGCCAGCAGAGTGAAGCCGAAGGGCGCAGCCATGAAGGTCCCACGTGTGACGATAGACCGCAGGGTTGACTGTACGACAGTGAGCAGGGAGTTCTCCTGGACCGCCGGCGTCAGCAGTGTCATCCAGTAGACGGGGACCAGCGCCACGGCCGCCGGGATGGCCGTTGCAACCAGCGAGCGCACCTTCTCCCGATCGAAGGCGAGGAGGCACAGCCCGTAAGCGCCGGCGGCAACGCTGCCCACGACGGGGTGGCTGCTCACGGTCAGCCAAAGCAGAGCGGGCGCCAGCAGGCGTCGCCGACGCTCGAACGCCCAGACGAAGAGGAAGAAGAACAACGTGCTCCACATCGTGGCGAACTGGAAGGCGTAGATGGCGTCGATGAAGAAGGGGTTGAGGACGAATAGCAGGACGAACCAGGGGTCCCGCATAACCGGCCGCACCAGGCCGGCCGTCCACACCGTCCCCAGGACGGCCACCGCCATCAGCAACGTCACGGCCCAGTCGCCCAAGAGCGGGAACAGGATCGCGCCGGCCAGGTACGGTGGCAGGGCGTAAGGGAAAGAGACCGCCCGGCCGCTGTCCAGCAGCGCGATTCGCAGAGGGATTGTGGCATGGTGGAACAGCTGCTGGCTCAGATACCAGACGTGCGTGTAGCTGTGCATGGAATCGCTGGCCAGGAAGAGGGGATTGATCAGCAGGTCCGCCGAGATGAAGGCCAGACCCAGCGCGGCCAGCGTCGGCACCACGTATATGGACCAGGCCGGCATATCCCGCGGCCGGTTGCGTCCGGCGACGACCCGCCACCAGGCCGCGACCATCGCCAGGGCGTCGATCACGCCGTCCTTCAGCCGAGTGCGGGAGCGGTAGAGCGGCACCGGCACCAGCACGTCGTTGCAGATGCGATAGCCCAGGCGCGGCAGGACGACAGCCACCTCCACGGTCTCGCTGTACTTGTAGCCCCGGTAGTAGCGCAGCGCCTCTAGAAGCGGGCCCAGCCGAAAGACGCGAAAGCCGGACTCCACGTCGTACAACCGCTGGCCCGCCCATAAGGACGCCCACAGCGACAGCAGCCAGTTCCCTGCACGCTTGAATGCGCTGTACGTCGAGAGATCACGACGAGCGATCACGGCGGCATAGCCTTGCGCTACGACTTTGTCGACGAGCGCATCTAGGTCGCTCGGCTCGTGCTGTCCGTCCGCGTCCACGGTGATAACGATGTCGGCCGGGCTCAGCTCGCCCGAACGGACGCGGCGCCCCATCTCGCTGAAGGCGGCGTAGTAGGCGGCGGACATGCCACGGTTGCGATTGAAGAAGATGGGGTGCACGTTGGGACGGTCTTCGGACCAGGCGAAGATGAGATCGCGGGAGCGGTCAGTAGACCCGTCGACGACGACGACGATCTCGTCCACCAGCGGCGCCAGCCGTTCGAGGACGCTGATGACGGTCTCCTCTTCGTTGTAGACCGGCATCACCGCGATGCGTCGCGGTGACCCGGTCGCTGGGCCGATGGGGGCGCGCGCGGGCGCTACTTCTCTCATCGATTAATTAGAGCGGCGCTCCTCTCCTCCTCCAGCCGCCCTATCAGCCACGGCACCGTGCGCCCCATCCCTTCTTCGAAGTCAATCTCCGGTGTCCAGCCCAGCTCCGTGCGGGCCTTTTCGCTGGACACATCTTTGCCGCCGTAGTCGCCGCTGCGGGCCGGCACGAACTCGATGCGACTATCGGCGCCGGTCAGCCCCAGCACCGTCTGGGCGATGCGCAGTATGGTGATCTTCTCTCGGCCGTCCAGGTTGTAGGTCTGGTTCCTGGCCCGCTCCTGCAGCGCCAGGACGTGCGCGCGGGCCAAGTCCTCCACGTAGACGAACTTGCGGTGCTGAGAGCCGTCACCGGCTACGGTCAGCGGCTCTCCGGCCAGGGCTTTGCGCACGAATAGCGGCACGACCAGTGACAGCCT
>JBGPMY010000139.1:0-5468 GCA_041487235.1 Dehalococcoidia bacterium | reverse complement strand
CTCGGTGGCGCTGGCGGTCAGCGCCCGCCCGTCGGCGGTGACCACGTCGAAGGAGAGGACGTTGTCGCAGGCCAGGCCGTGCTTGCCCATCAGCCAGCCAATCCCGCCGCCCAGGGTCAGGCCGGCGATGCCGGTGGTCGATACTGTTCCGCCGGTGGTAGCCAGGCCGTAGACCTGCGTCTCGCGGTTGAACTCGCCCCAGGTGAGGCCGGCCTGAGCGTGGGCCGTGCGAGCCTGGGCATCGACCCGAATCCCCTTCATCGGCGAAAGGTCGATGACCATGTCGCCTTCGACGGCTTTGCCAGCGACGCCGTGGCCGCCACCGCGCACCGATACGGCTATGCCGTTCTCCCGTGCGAAGTTGACGGCCTGGACGACGTCCGCCACGCCGGTGCAGCGGACGATGAGATCAGGGTGTACGTCTATGGCGCCGTTCCACACTTTGCGGGCTTCGTCATATCCGGCGTCGCCGGGGCGAAGCACCTGACCGCGTATGTTGGATGTCAGCTCGCCGACTTTACCTTGATCAACCGTTGCTTGTGCCATTAGGGCTACCTCCTTGGGGCTTCGATCTGTACCTTCACAGCGGCTCCAGGGCCGCGGTGGTAATTGTATCTGCTATTGGCAGGGGCGCAATATGCCGCTGCAGGACTTGGCCTAGCGCCGGTCTTCTTCCCAGCTCCAGCTCACGGCCACCGGCTCCCGCTTGCCGCCGCGGCCAGCTCGCTCGAACACCAGTTTGTCCATCTGCAGCTGCACGGGCATGGGGTAGTCGCCGGTGAAGCAGGCGGTGCAGAAGCTGCTCTCGGGCTGCTCCACGGCGCGCATCAAGCCGTCGATGGAGAGGTAGGCCAGGCTGTCCGCGCCGATGTGCTCCCGTATCCCCTCGATGCTGTGCCGCGAAGCGATCAGCTCCCACTTCGTCGCCATATCGATCCCGAAATGGCAAGGGTGGCGGATGGGCGGCGCGCAGATGCGCATGTGCACCTCTTTGGCGCCGGCCCGCCGCAACATCTCCACCACCTTGGGCGTGGTAGTGCCACGTACGATGGAGTCGTCGACCACTACCAGCCGCTTGCCCTCAATCACCTGCTTCAGCGGGTTGAATTTCAGATAGACGCCCTGGTCGCGCAGCCGCTGGTCCGGCTGGATGAAGGTGCGGCCCACGTAGCGGTTCTTGACCAGACCCTCCTCGTAAGGAATGCCGGACTCGTGCGCGTAGCCGATGGCGGCGGGGATGGCGGAGTCCGGCACGCCGATGACGATGTCGGCCTCCACGGGCGCCTGGCGGGCCAGCTCTCGCCCCATGTTCATGCGCATGGGGTGCAGCAGCTTATCTCGCAGGACGCTGTCCGGGCGCGCGAAGTAGATGTACTCGAAGACGCAGAGGGCGTCGCGGCGCTTCTCCATCGCCTGAACGGCGTGCATCCCCTCGCGGTCGACGACGATCGCCTCGCCGGGCGCCACCTCGCGCACGAAAGTGGCGCCCAGGTGGTCCAGGGCGCAAGTCTCGGAAGCGACGATCCAGCCGCCGTTGCCGTTGCCGTGGTAAGCGGCGCCGCTGCCGGCGGGCAGCTTGCCGATGCAAAGCGGGCGGACGCCGTAAGGGTCGCGCATCGTGATCAGGGAATCAGGCGTAATCGCGATCAGGCAGTAGGCCCCGGCGATCGTCTTCATCGTGTTCGCGCAGCGCTCCAGCCAGTCCGCGCCGGGCGCGGAGGCCAGCATGCGGGCGACAACCTCTGTGTCCGTGGTGGTGACGAAGGAGGCGCCCCGCTCCTCCAGGTCATAGCGCAGCATCTCGGCGTTCACCAGGTTGCCGTTGTGCGCCAGGGCCAGCGGCCCGTGCGTGCCCTCCACGTGGACCGGCTGCGCGTTCTCCTGACGGCTGGAGCCGGTGGTGGAGTAGCGGGTGTGGCCTATCGCAATGTGGCCGGGAAGCTGCCCCAGGTCGTTCTCGTCGAAAACCTGGGAGACCAAGCCCATGCCGGTGCGCAGGTGGATTCGGTAGCCGTCGGCGGTGGCGATTCCGGCGCTCTCCTGCCCGCGGTGTTGGAGGGCATAGATGCCGTAGAAGGTTATGCGGGCTACGTCCTCATCCGGCGCGTAGACACCGAAGACGCCACACTTGTCTCGCCAGGTACTATGCACTAACATCCCCTGCCGGATGGGCAGGTTGAGGACGCGCGAAAGAGTAACGCTGTATCACAGAGAAAAGTGATCTGGCCTCGCCTCGCACTCGGATTCTAACACGGACGCTGGGAACGCCACAAGGTCAGTGGCGCGACTGATCACTCAGCCGCTGGTGCTCTGTCCTCATGCAGCGGTCCATGACGACTTCCAGGCCGGTTTCCCGCGCTCGGCGCGCCGCCGCCTCGTGCACGACCCCCTCCTGCATCCACACCGCCTTAGCGCCAATGTAGATCGCCTCCGCCACCACGTGCGGCACGAACCGCGAGCGCCGGAAGATGTCCACCACCTCTACGGGCTCAGGAATGGAGCACAAGTCCGGGTAGCACTTCTCGCCCAGCACCTCCTTCTCCTTCGGGTTGACGGGGATGATGCGGTATCCGCGCTCCTTCAGATACGTGGCGATGCGATAGCTTGGCCGGGTAGCGTCAGATGAGATACCCACGACGGCCACCGTGTGGTACTTGCGCAGGATGTCGGCTTCGGTGCTCACTGCGCCTCCTCCGCCGGCCCGCGGATAGGCCCGGCAGCGGGCTGTGAACTGGCGTCGGCCGCCGGCTGAGCCGCTTCCTGCTCCGCGCCTTCTTCCACGGCCGCCGTGATCACCATCGGCTTCCCCACCAGCGCCGCCATCGCCTCCGCCGCGTCCAGCGCGCGGTCGAACCCCTCGTCGATCAGGCCAGTGCTGTTCGCCGCTATCACCTGCGCGATGGGCAGCCGCTTACCGCTCTCCTTCACGAGGACGATCTCCCAGGCGCGCAGGTCCAGCGGAGGTCGCGGGCCCTTGGCCGGCGTGTCCCCCAGGGCGAAGTCCGCCACCTCGATGCGATCGATCTTCCAGAACGGCACCAGCTCCACGGTGCCGATCCCCAACCCCATCACTCCCTGCTGGAAGCGCACCGACTGCTTGTTCGACTCCATGACCACGGCGGCGCCGATGAGCGAGTAAACGAAGCCCATGGCCGAGAACGGCGCCAGGATGACGCCCGGAATCAGCATCAGCGCCAGGGCTGTCACAGACAGCTCGTCGGCGAACAGAGCGATGGCCGCGAACAGCGAGACGCTGATCGCCAGCCCGATCAACGGGCCGACGACCGCCGCACTCTCCGGGCGCAGGTCGATCCGGCCCTCGCGGACCACGCAGACGCGCCGGTCCAGCGGTATGCGCTTGATCTCGCCGCTCATGCCGTCTCCATTGTAGCTGCTGTAGCTGCAGGGCTTTAGCCCTGCATGGCAGGCCGGCCCAGACAACGCCCGTCCGGGAAGGCCTGCGGCTTCGCAGCAGCGTCCGGCTTCCGCTATAATGCGAGCGGTTCCGCCCCAGGGGATACGCCGGCCCTCAGCCGCTAGAAACGGACACTGCGTGCGCTGTCCACGTTGCCAGGCTTCCGCTTCCGAAGTCGCCGCCTTCTGTGACGAGTGCGGCGCTCGGCGGGAGCGCGCCTGCCCCTCCTGCGGGGCGCCGGCCGGCTCTGCGGCCAAGTTCTGCCGCAGCTGCGGCGCGCCGCTGCAGGCCGACGATCGCGCCCCGGCCGCCTTCACGCCATCACACCTCGCCACCAAGATCCTGGCCTCGCGCGCCGCCCTGGAGGGAGAGCGCAAGCAGGTGACAGCGCTGTTCGCCGATCTACGCGGCTCCATGGAGCTGCTGGAGGGGCTTGACCCTGAGGAGGCGCGCCGGCTGATGGACCCCGCCGTTCAGCTGATGATGGACGCCGTCCACCGCTACGAGGGGACGGTGAACCACGTCCTGGGCGACGGCATCATGGCTCTGTTCGGCGCTCCCATCGCCCACGAGGACGCGCCCCGGCGGGCCCTCTACGCCGCCCTCGCCATACGAGATTCGGTGTCCCGCTACGGCGAGTCTGCGCGCCGCGAGCGCGGCGCTGTCATCCAGGTGCGCGTCGGCGTCAACTCCGGCGAGGTCGTTGTGCGCTCCATCGGCAGCGACCTGCGGCTGGACTACTCCGCTGTCGGCCACGCCGTGGGGTTGGCCGCCCGCATGGAGAGCCTGGCCAAGCCGGACTCCATCCTGGTCACCGCCGCTACCTACGCCCTCACCGAGGACTACTTCCGCTGGTCGCCGCTGGGGCCCATCGCCGTCAAGGGGAGCAGCCAGCCCATCGAAGCCTACGAGTTGGTCGGGCCGTCCGACGTGAAGACGCGGCTACAGGCCGGCGCCCGTCGCGGTCTGACCCCGTTCGTCGGACGCTCCCGCGAGATGGAACACCTGAAGGAGACGCTGGAGCTGGCCAAACAGGGGAAAGGGCAGGTCTCAGGGGTGGTCGGCGACCCTGGAGTCGGTAAGTCCCGCCTCTTCCTGGAGTTCAAAGGGCTGGACCGCACCGGCGGATGCCTGATCCTGGAAGGCTCCTCCGTGTCGTTCGGCAGAGCCACGCCCTACCTGCCGCTGATCGACCTCCTGCGGGCCTACTTCCGCATCGACGATGACGACGGCTCCGACCACGTCCGCGAGAAGGTGATCGGTCGCCTCCTGGCCCTGGACGAAAGCCTGCGCGACACGGTGCCGCGCTTCCTCGATCTGCTGACGGAGGGCGATGACCAGGCCGCCGCCGAAGACGCCGAGCACCGCCGACGCCTGCGCGTGGACGCCGTCAAACGCCTCTTCTTCCGCGAGAGCGTGCGGCAGCCCGTGGTCCTGATCTTCGAGGACCTGCACTGGGTGGACGACGACACGCAGGCCTTGCTCGGCGCCCTCGTGGACGGGTTGCCCACGGCCCGGGTGCTTCTCCTGACCAACTACCGGCCGGAGTTCTCGTCACCCTGGGCGGCGCGCACCTACTTCAGCCTGCTGCGCCTGGACCCGCTGGCGGAGGAGAGCGCCGCCCAGCTGCTGTCCGCCCTCCTGGGGCCTGATCCCGCCCTGAAGGAGCTGCGTGCGCTGCTCCTGCGCCGGGCCGGCGGCAACCCCTTCTTCACCGAGGAGCTGGTGCGCAGCCTGGTGGAGCGCGCGGCCCTCGTTGGCGCGCCCGGGTCATACCAGCCGGCCGGAGACGTCCGGCGTCTGGAGCTGCCGCCCACCGTCCAGGGTGTCCTGGCCGCGCGCATCGACCGGCTGGAGCCGGACGCCAAGCGCACGCTGCAGACGGCGGCGATAATCGGCAAGGACTTCGCCCTGCCGCTGCTGGAGCGCGTCAGCGACCTGCCACCAGAGGGGCTGGCGACGGCCCTGGACGCCCTCAAGGACGCCGAGTTCATCTACGAGCAGTCCATCTACCCGGAGGTGGAGTACACCTTCAAGCACGCCCTCACCCAGG
>JBGPMY010000138.1:0-5468 GCA_041487235.1 Dehalococcoidia bacterium | reverse complement strand
CGTGAGCCACTCCTCGATCAGCGCGCGGTCGTCGATCGCGACCGGCAGGAGCACGCGCGCGGGCACGAACGGCGCCGACTCATAGAACTGCTCGACGAAGCTGCGGAGCACCTCGGCGTCCGTCTCGCCTGCCGTGCCGTCCAGCTGGAAGTTGTCGCGACCGATGACGTTGCCCTTGCGCACGAAGAACACCTGAACGTAGGCCTCCTGCTCCTCGCGCGCCAGGCCGAAGACGTCCGTGTCGGTGCGGTCGCGCACCTCCATCACCTGGCGCTCCGTCGTTCGCTCGATAGCCTGTAGCTGGTCGCGCAGGCGGGCGGCGCGCTCGTACTCCAGCGCCTGGGAGGCGGCCTGCATCTCGCGCCGCAGGTCGCGGCCGATCTCGTCGGTGCGGCCCTCCAGGAACATGATCGTCTGCCGGATGACGGTGTCGTACTCATCCTGCGAGCAGAGGGAGGCGCAGGGGCCGATGCAGCGGTGGATGAAGTACTCCAGGCAGGGGCGCGGATCATCGCCGGTAATCGTCTTGGTGCAGGAGCGCCAGGGGAACAGCTTCTTCACCAGGTCCAGGGTTCTGCGGACGGAGCCGGCGGAGGCGAAGGGGCCGAAGTAGCGGGCGCCGTCGGTCAGGATGCGGCGGGTGATCTCGACGCGCGGCCACTGCTCTTTGAGGTCGATCTTGAGGTAGGGGTAGTGCTTGTCGTCCTTAAGGCGGACGTTGAAGAACGGCTGGTGGCGCTTGACCAGGGTGGCTTCCAGGAGCAGCGCCTCCTGGGTGGTGCCCGTGAGGATGAAGTCGATGTCGGCGATCTGCTCCACCAGTCGGCGCACCTTGGGCTCGAAGCTGTGCGTGGCGCCGAAGTAGGATCGCACGCGGTTCTTGAGGGAAGCCGCCTTGCCCACGTAGACGACGGCGCCCTTCGGGTTGCGGAAGATATACACGCCCGGGCGAGCGGGCAGGGCGCGCAGTTGGGCCTGAAACTTCTTCTGAGGTGTGGCGGTGGTCATCGCACGTATATTCTAGCAAAGGGCAACCGGTCAATGGGTCAGAGGGTCAGAAGGGTCAGGGGGTCAGGCACCGGCCCCCACTGGGGGAACGCCACTGACAGGCGGGTGGCAGTAGCGTAGCGTATCATTGGTGTCGAAAATGGACGTGACATACTACACGCAAGAATTCAGGGAGGCCGGTAATGATCTGGCGTAAGATAGTCTTCGTACTTGCAGCCGTCGTTGGCGCCATCCTGGCGCTAGCTCGGCTGCTGGGCCGGCGGGAGAAGGTGAACTGGCGGGACGCGGAGCGCCCGGGCCAGCTCGCCGAAGTGGACGGGATCGGCGTGCACTACGTCGAGCGGGGGAGCGGGACGCCCGTTGTCCTCATACACGGCTTCGGCGCGCACACGTACAGCTACCGGTATCTGATCCCTGAGCTGGCCAAGGACCACCGAGTGGTGGCGCTGGACCTGAAGGGGTTCGGCTACTCGGAGCGCGTCGCTCGCAGCGACTACACGATGGCGGCGCAGGCCAGAGTCGTGGTCGGCCTGATGGACGCGCTGGGCATGGAGACGGCGTCTCTGGTGGGGCATTCCATGGGCGGCGCCGTGGCGATGCGGGTCGCCTCCACGTGCCCGCAGCGCGTCGACAGGCTCGTACTAGTGGCCAGCGCCAGCGGCGACAGGGTGCCCATGCCTCCGGCCCGCCTGATACGGCCCTTCCTTCCGCTCTTCGCGCACCTGCTCAGCGGCTGGCTCATGAGGCGGTCGGTCTACGACCCGTCGATCGTGACCGATGAGATGCGGCAGGCGTACCGTCGACCGATGACCATCAAGGGGTCCATGAACGGGCTGAACCAGATGCTGCGGGATGCCCGCAGGGACACGCCGATAGACTACGCCGGGATCACCCAGCCCACGCTTCTACTGTGGGGCTCGCACGAGAGGGTGCTGCCGTCCTGGATGCTGCCGCGGCTGCGGGCCAGGTTGCCGCACGCGGAGCTGGTAACCGTGGATCAGGCGGGCCACCTGCTGCTGGAGGAGCGGCCGGAGGAGTGCAACGCGGCGATACGGCGCTTCCTCGCGGGCGGCTTGGAGGCCGCTGCGCGCGAGGGCAAGGCAGCGCCGGCGGGTGCGGTGCGATCGGGCGTTGACAGCGGGCAAAGTACATCGTAAGCTGACCGCACAAACGTTCGGTTGAGGCTCGCGGTGCGACCGGTGAAAGCGTCTGGTCATAAGAGATGGCTGCTGAGATGACCGTTCTCGATTCCTTCCACCCCGCCGTCCAAGCCTGGTTCAAGGGACGCTTCGCCGCGCCCACGGAAGCGCAGGCCGGCGGCTGGCCGCAGGTCATTGCCGGGCGCGACACGCTCATCTGCGCGCCGACCGGCTCCGGCAAGACGCTGGCGGCGTTCCTGGTCAGCATCGACCGGCTGCTGCGGAGGGCGGAGTCCGCCGAGGGCGGACCGCTGGATGATGAGATCGAGGTCGTCTACGTGTCGCCGTTGAAGGCGCTGAGCAGCGACATCCGGCGCAACCTGGAGGAGCCGCTGGCGCAGATCGCGGAGCTGCTTGCGCAGGCGGGCCAAGCGTCGCCCGGCATCCGCACAGCGCTGCGCACCGGCGACACAACCGCGCACGAGCGCCGGGAGATCATCCGGCGGCCGCCGCACATCCTCATCACCACGCCGGAGTCGCTGTACCTGATGGTGACAGCGGAGCGCAGTCGCGAGATCCTGCGCAAGGTCAAGACGGTTATCGTGGACGAGATCCACGCCCTGATCCGCGATAAGCGTGGCAGCCACCTGTCGCTGACCCTGGCCCGCTTGGACCACATCTGCGAGCAGCGCCCCGCGCGAATCGGCCTCTCGGCGACGGTGCGACCGATCGAGGAGGCAGCCCGTTTCCTGGTGGGCGCCGACCGTCTGCGCGCGGACGGCCAGCCGGATTGCGCCGTCGTCGACGCCGGTCATCAGCGAGACCTGGAGATGACGATCGAAGTGCCGGCCACGGAGTTGGAGGCTGTCTGCTCCGGCGACCAGTGGAAGGACATGTATGAGAGGCTGTCCGAGCTGATCCGCGCCCACAGGACAACGCTTGTTTTCGTGAACACGCGCCGTCTTTCGGAGCGCGTGGCGTATCACCTCGCGGAGCGCCTGGGCGAGGAGCACGTCGGCGCGCACCACGGCAGCCTCTCCAAGGAGCGGCGTCTCTCGCTGGAGCAGCGGCTGAAGGCGGGCGAGCTGAAGGCGCTGGTGGCCACCGCCTCCCTGGAGCTCGGTATCGATATCGGCAGCGTGGACCTGGTCTGCCAGCTGGAGTCGCCGCGCAGCATCACCACCTTCCTGCAGCGCGTGGGACGCTCCGGCCACGCGCTGGGGCTGACGCCCAAGGGGGCGCTCTTCCCAACGACACGCGATGAGCTGGTGGAGTGCGCTGCGCTGGTTCGGGCCGCTCGCGCCGGCAGGCTGGACCGCCTGTTCCCGCCCGTGGCCCCGCTGGACATCCTGGCCCAGCAGATCGTCGCCGAGACCGCCTGCGAGACGTGGCGCGAGGACGACCTGTACGACCTCGTGCGCAAGGCGGCGCCTTACGCGGAGCTGAGCCGCCGGGACTTCGACGAAGTCGTCGAGCTGGTCAGCGAAGGGATCGCTGTCGGCACCGGTAGGGCGGGAGCGTACCTGCACCGCGACCGCATCAACGGCACCGTGCGTGGCAGGCGCGGCGCCCGCATGACCGCCATCCAGTGCGGCGGCGCCATCCCGGAGGTCGCGGACTACCGGGTGCTCGCGGAGCCGGAAGGCATGTTCGTCGGCACGCTGGACGAGGACTTCTCCATCGAGAGCATGGCCGGCGACATCATCCTCCTGGGGACTACGTCCTGGCGCATCCGCAGGATCGAGACCGGCATCGTGCGGGTGGAGGACGCCCACGGCGCGCCGCCCAGCGTCCCCTTCTGGCTGGGCGAGGCGCCGGGCCGCACGCTTGAGCTGTCGGAGGAGGTCTCCAAGCTACGGCGAGAGATCGTCCGTCAGCTCGACGAAGGCGGCGACGTCAACGGCTGGCTGGCCGGCGAGTCGGGGCTGCCGGCCGAGGCCGCCGAGCAGGTGGTGCGGTACATTCGCGCGCAGCGAGACTCCATGGGCGTAGTGCCGTCGCAGGAGGACGTGGTGTTCGAGCGCTTCTTCGACGAGAGCGGCGGCATGCAGCTCGTAGTCCACGCTCCCTTCGGCGGCCGGATCAACCGCGCCTGGGGGCTGGCGCTGCGCAAGCGCTTCTGCGTGGGCTTCGACTTCGAGCTGCAGGCGGCGGCCAGCGACGATGCGATGCTGCTCTCCATCGGCCCGCAGAACAGCTTTCCGCTGGAGGATATGTTCGGGCTGGTGCGCAGCGACGGGATTGAGGAGACGCTGCAGCAGGCGCTGCTCCTGGCGCCCATGTTCGGCGCCCGCTGGCGCTGGAACGCCACCCGGGCCCTGGCCGTCCTGCGGCAGCGGCAGGGCAAGCGCGTGCCGCCGCCCATCCAGCGCATGCGTTCAGATGACCTGATGGCCGCGGTCTTCCCGCGACTGGTGGCCTGCCAGGAGAACGTGACCGGGCCGATCGAGCTGCCGGACCACCCGCTCGTGCGGCAGACCGTGCACGACTGCCTGCACGAAGCGATGGACCTGGAGGGGTTGACAGATGTCCTGCGCCGCATCGAGCGGGGCGAGATACGTCTCCACGCTCGCGACACCACCGAGCCTTCGCCGTTCGCGCACGAGATACTGACCTCGAAGCCGTACACGTACCTGGATAACGCGCCGCTGGAGGAGCGCCGCGCCCGCGCCGTCACCCTGCGGCGATCGTTGCCTGAGAACGCCCGCGACCTGGGGGTGCTGGACACGGAGGCGATCGAACGTGTGAAGGATGAGGCGTGGCCACAGCCGAGGGACCCCGACGAAGTGCACGACGTCCTACTGGGCCTGGTCGCTATGCGCGCATCGGACGCCGGCGGTTGGGAAGCGTGGTTCGACGAGCTCGTGGCCGGCGGCCGGGCGGCCCTCGCCCAGACAGCAGACGGCGACAGGCTCTGGTTCGCCGCCGAGAACCTGCGGCTCATCGAGCGGCTGTACGGCGGCCCAATCATCACTCCCAATTTGCGATTGCCATCGCATCTCGACTCGCTGGACGTTGACGACGACGCCGGCCGTCTCACGCTGCTGCGCGGGCACGTGGAGTGTCTGGGGCCGCTGACGGTAGGTGAGCTGGCACGAAGGACGGCGTTCAGCACCGGCGCGGTGAAGTCGGGGCTGGCGCGGCTGGAAGGCGAGGGGTTCGTCCTGCGCGGGCGCTTCCGCAGGGAGGTGGACGAGGAGGCCCGCCTGCCGGACGGGCAGGAGTTCTGCGACCGCCGTCTGCTGGCGCGCATCCATCGCTACACGCTGGACCGGCTGCGCCAGGAGATAGAGCCGGTGAGCATGCAGGAGTTCCTGCGCT
>JBGPMY010000137.1:0-5472 GCA_041487235.1 Dehalococcoidia bacterium | reverse complement strand
CCAGGCCAACCCCTTCCTGGAGTTCGACCCGCAGATGTGCATCATCTGCACGCGCTGCGTCCGCGCCTGCGACGAGATCCGCCACACCGGCGCCATCACCCTGGCCGGCCGCGGATTCAGCACCCGCATCGAGTTCGGCGCCGGCGGCGCAGTGCACGACTCCAACTGCGACTTCTGCGGCGCCTGCATCGACGTCTGCCCCACGGCGACGCTGATGGAGCACCCCAACAAATGGGGCGCCACCCAGACCGAACGCTGGACGCCGACGACGTGCACGCAGTGCTCCGTGGGCTGCTCCATCTTCCTGGGAACAAAGAAGGGTAAAGGCGTCATCGTGCGGCCGGACGCGACTGGCAACCCCGTCAGCCGCGACCAGCTGTGTGTGCGCGGCCGCTTCCACTACGACGCCGTCAAGCCGTCGGCGCGCGTTGCGACACCGCTCCTCCGCCGTAACGGAGGGCTCGAGGCGGGCACCTGGGACGAAGCGCTCGAATTCACCGCCGCCCGCCTGGCGCAGATACGCGAGGAGCATGGTCCGCAGACCATCGGCTTCCTGGGATCCGCCTTCGCCACAAACGAAGAGAACTACCTGCTGAGCAAGGTCGCCCGCGCCATCGTGGGCACGAACAACGTCGACTCCAGCGCCGGGCCGGTCGCCCGCGCCGCCTGCGAGAGCCTGCGCCGGGCGTTCGGCAGCGAGGTACCGCCCGCAGACATGGAGCGCCTCGCCCGTTCCAAGACGATCCTGGTGGTGGCGAACGACCTGGAGTCCAGTCACAACGTCGCCTGCCTGCGCATCAAGGACGCCGTCGTACGCGAGAAGGCCCGCCTGATCGTCGTCAGCGCGCTCTGGGGCGAACTCAACGACTTCGCCGACGTCTGGATCAGGCCGCGCCCGGGCGAAGAGGCGGCGACGGTGGCCGCCCTGGCCGCAGCCGTCGAACAGGCGACCGACGGCGCCGCTGCCGGGAAACTGACGGTATCCCAGGCGCTCATTGAGCCGCTGGCCAAGGCCGTTGAGCTGCTGGCCGCCGCCGGCGACGAAGTCCACCAGCCGCTCTCAGTGGTCTACGCGCTTCCCCACTTCGGCGCGGCGGCAGCGAAGGCAACCACCGCGGCGCTTACGAACATCGCCGTCGCTTGCAGCAAGGACGAGGCGCCACACGCCCTGTTCGTTCTGCCGCAGGAAGCGAACGTCTGGGGTCTGCGAGACGTCGGCGGCTCTCCGGAGCTTCTACCAGGCTATCGGGGCGTCGCCGATAACGACGCGCGCAAGGAGATGGAGCGCCTCTGGGGCGCGCCGCTGCCTTCCGTCAACGGCTTGACGTTCGAAGAGATCCTCGCTGACGGTAAGCTGAGGGCACTTGTCGTCCTCAACGATAACCCGATGATGCTGGCGCCCGACAGAGCGGCCGTCCGCCGCATGCTGGAGTCGCTGGACTTCCTGGCCGTCATCGATTCCCTACCCACGGACACAGCGAAGCTGGCGCACGTCGTCCTACCGGACACCGGCCCCTGGAGCAAGGAGGGCACGACCACGAGCGCCGACAGGCGCGTCCTGCGCATGCACGCCACGGCCGATGCGCAGGGCGAAGCGCGGCAGGGCTGGCGGATACTGGTGGAGTTGGGCTCGCGGCTGGCGGAGCGTCTTCAGCCGGGGGAGATCCGCATCAACTACGGCGCCTGCTCCGAGATCATGGACGAGATGGCGCAGGTCATTCCGCTGTACAGCCGGGCCACCTACAGCGAGATGGACTCCGGCGGCCAGCAGCAGATGGACCCGGACGGGCGCGAAGGCGGGCCAATGACCGCGTCGCGCCAAGACATCCCGGTTCCACCACCGGTAGCGAACGGCGGCTTCGCCCTCAGCACAAGCCGCAGCCTCTACACGAGCTACGAGGCCGCCGCGATCCACTCACCGGACGCCGACAAGCTGCACCGCGAGGAGTTCATCCAGATGCACCCGGCGGATGCCGCGGCCCTCGGCGTCGCGGAAGGCGATATGGTGACGCTCCGCAATGCTAGGGGCGAGCTCTCCGCGAAGGTGAGCCTGACGGAGGCAGTGCAGGAGAAGGCAGTCTTTGTGCCGCTCTACTACGACGGCGGGGCCGTCGCACAGCTGTTCGAGGGCGACTCGGCGGTGACCTCGGTGGAAGTCGCCCGCAGGTAGTAGCGGCGATGGCGCTTGGCCTACCACCAAGAGCTGCGTAGATGGGCGTGTTCAGACCTCCCAGGTCGGGGGCGTCAACACCCCGACCTACATTCACTGTTCCTGCCCGCCGGTCCCGCCTCCGGTGTGCTAAACTACCGTCGCACTGAAGTCTTCGTACAGGGAGATTGATGGGCGGCAACAAAGAGCGTCTGGTGATGATCGGCGTCGCCCACGATGAGGTGGAGGCCAGCATCTGGCGGGATATCCTGGAGCGCGAAGGGGTCCCCGTGTACGTCAAGAGCGCTGACCCGCTGACGCCGTTCGGAGTTCCCCCGCTGTCAGGAAGCCTCCAGTTGTTTGTGCGATCACAGGACGAGAGGCGCGCCCGCTGGCTGCTGGGCGATAGAACCGAGAACGCCGGAGCTTCCGCCTGAGGACGGCCTTGGAGCTGCCGCTCTTCCCCCTGAACATCGTCCTCTTCCCCGGCGCCACGATGCCCCTTCACGTCTTCGAGGAGCGCTACAAGAAGCTGGTTCGCGTCTGCCTGGACGAACGGCGTCCCTTCGGCGTACTGCTGATCCGCAAAGGGAACGAAGTGGGGGAGCCGGCGGAGCCGTTCGACATCGGGACGACGGCGCACATTACCGGCATCCAGCACCTGGATGAGGGGCGGATGAACCTGGTCTGCCTGGGCGGCCAGCGCTTTCGCATAGTGCACAGGCTGACCGATGAGCCGTACCTGGTCGGCGACGTGGAGATGCTGAGCACGGTGGCCGAAGACGACGCCGAGACGGCGGGCCTGGCGGACACGGCCGCCGCCCTCTTCGCCGAGTACGTCCGCCTCTACCTGGCCCTGTCCAACCAGTGGGCGCGGACCATCGAGATGCCTAGGGAGCCGGATGGCCTGGCCGACTTCATCGCGCCACGACTGGGCGTCAACTTCTGGACGAAGCAGCAGCTGCTGGAAGAGCTGTCCGCGCGCAACCGTCTGGCGCAGGAGGTGGAGCTGCTGGGCGACGCCATCCGCGAGATGACGCCGCGGGTGGAAGCGGCCCGCGCCATGCGCTGGCGCGGCTCCGGTGTGATGAACTGAGGGCCCGACGGCCCCCAGCGTCCCCTCCGAAGCAGAAAACCAAGAACCTAGACAACCGGCGGAGCCAGCCTCAATCGCCGTCTACCCAGGAAGCTAGAGCTGCACCTGCACCTTCAGGGAGCCGCTGGACTTGTCGGCGGCGGTGGCGAACGCCTCGGCGGCGCCTTCCAGCGGGAAGCGGTGGGTGATGATGGCCCGGGCGCGCTCTGGCTCCGACTGCAGGATACGGAGCGAGACATCGAAGTCAGAATGCTGGCCGGGGCGGCAATAGGTGATCCCGCCAACGATGCGCACCTCGTTCAGCATCAGGGCGAGGGCGTTGATCTGGACAGGCTGCGTGAACAGCCCCAGGACGGAGACCCGCCCGCCCGGCCGCGCGATCCCCAGCGCCTGGGCCAGCGTGGGGGCGCCGCCACCTACGGTCTCCACCACGACGTCGATCCGCTCCTTCTCCAGACCACCGATGTCGTCAGCCTTCAACACCCGCGACGCGCCGCAGGCCAGGGCCGCCTGCCCCTGGTGTTCGTGCCGGTATGTCGCGATCACGTCGCCGGCGCCGGCCGCCCTGGCGGCCAGCACGGACAGCAGCCCGATAGTGCCGCTGCCCAGAACCAGGACGCGCTCGCCCATGGAGAGATCGACTGAGTGCAGGCCGTGCACGGCGACGGCAAGCGGCTCCACCAATGCGCCGAGCTCGAAGTCCAGGCTGTCCGGCAGGGGATACAGAGTGTAGGCCGGCACGCAAACATAATCGGCCAGCCCGCCCGGCGCGAACGTGCCCAGGAGCACTCGACGCGAGCAGATCTGGTACTGGCCTGTGCGGCAGTAGGCGCACTCGCGGCAGGACTTGACCGGCTCTACGACGACGCGCTGGCCCACCTCGAAGCCGGAAACGCCTTCGCCCAGCTGCGCGATCTCACCGGCGAACTCGTGCCCGGGCGAGACGTTGGGCATGGCGGGCAGATGGCCGTGATAGAAATGGAGATCGGAGCCGCAGATGCCGCAGGCCCGCACCCGCAGCAGCGCCTCGCCAGCGGCAGGGGCGGGCACTGCCGTTTCCCGGACTTCGATCTTCTCTTTGCCCGCGCAGAAGGCAGCGGTCATCTGGGGCATATCGCGACGTATTGTAGCAGAGGGGCATTCAGCGCGAGAACTGAGACGCATGGGGCGGCTTCAAGCGGCTAACGCGCAGCAGAGGCCTGCGGTATCATCTAACCATGCGCGCGCTGAATCAGCCGGTGAGCTGGTGGGGCTGGCACTGGGAGCCGCCGGTGCCCATGTCCGTGGTGCAGCTGATCCGCGCCGGCAACATGTCGGCGCGGCTGGCGGCGATGTTCTGGGTAGCCATGGAGCGGGGCGCCTCGCTGATCGTGGCCGCGGACCCGCCCTCTGCCGGTAAGACCACCACCCTCAGCGCTCTGCTGTCCTTCACGCCACCCGACACCGCGGTCTACTTCACACAGGGCGAGGGCGAGACCTTCGCTCTGCCCGCCGCGTCGGGGTCGTACCCCACCTACCTGCTCGTAAACGAGATGAGCGATCACATTCCGGTCTACACCTGGGACGACAACGCCCGGCGCGCCTTCCAACTGCTGGCGGAGGGCTATCGCCTGGCGACTACGATGCACGCGGATACTGTAGACGGCGTGCTAGAACAGCTTCAGAACGACCTGAGCATTCCGCGAAGGCAGATCGCTAACCTGACGTTCATCGTCCCCCTGCACATCGGCCAGCAGGCGGGCATCGTGCGGCGGGTGCAGGAGGTTGCCCTTCTCCAACCCAACGGCAACGACCTCTCGATGACCACAATCGCCGGCTGGCAGCGGGACGCCGACAGCTTCGACGTGCTCTCGACGCCGCAGCAACGGGAAGCTCTCGCAAGCTGGGCCGGCATATCGCCCGAAGAGCTAGAGGAGGAGATGCGCCGCCGCGAGCGCGTCCTGGACACGCTCCTCAGCGCGGGGACCGAATCGATACCGGAGGTGAACCAGGCGATCGAGGCGTTTTACGAGAGCAGGGCGTAAGAAGCGTTTGAGCTTAGCGCCTGTGGCCCAGAAGGACGGCCGCGGACTTCTCCCAGTCCGAGAAGTCCGTGACCACGATCTGGGCGCCGCTCTCCCGCAACTCCTCCACGCTGTGCGTCCCGGTCGCCACGCCGACGGCGACCACGCCGTTCTCCAGCGCTGACGACACGTCGTGCGGCGTGTCGCCAATGACCAGCACGTCT
>JBGPMY010000136.1:0-5509 GCA_041487235.1 Dehalococcoidia bacterium | reverse complement strand
GTTTGCGCGAAGTCGTAGACGGGCCAGAAGCGGCGATCATGCGGGTAAAATCGCTGCGCCGCCGGGTGCAGCTTGACGCCGCGCGCGCCGTCCGCGCGTCGGCCCTCCATCTCCTGCAGCAACTCCGCCTCCCTCATGCACGGGTCGAGGCCGATGAAGGGGACGAGCTCCGGGTGCTGGCGGCCGACCTCGCATGTCCACTGGTTGCGCCGCTGTAACCGGCCGATGAGCTGGCGGTCGATGGCGGCCTGGGCCTCGGCCCGGTCCGCCGTCGCCAGATCGGCGGGCAACCTCTCCAGGGCGGCGTCCCGCATATCGGCCACGGGCGTCATGTTCACCATGACGGCGTGGGTGATGCCGGCGCTCGACATAACCTCGAGGAGTTCCTCCGGAGTGCCACCGTAGTCCGTGCGGCCGGTGCCCATCATCGCCTGCCGGCCGATATCGCGGGTCGCGTACGTATGGACGTGGGCGTCGATGGCCGGGATGTCGCTCACGTGGCCGCTTTCGAGAAGCCGAGGCCGCGGTCCTTCATGCTGGCGTAGCCGGCGCGCCCGATGATGATGTGGTCCAGCACTTCGATGTTGAGCAGATGGCCGGCGTCCAAGATCTGCTTCGTCATCGCGATATCGTCCTGGCTGGGCGACGGGTCGCCCGAAGGGTGGTTGTGGACGACGACTATCGTCGGGCAGTTCTCGCGGATCGGATCGCGGAAGACCTCGGCCAGGCGAACGACGGCGGAGTGCACGCTGCCCTTGTATACCTCCCGCACGCCGAGCACCTGGTAGCGGATGTTGAGGAGCACCACCTTCAAGTGCTCCCGCTCCAGGTCGACCATGTCAGCCTTCAAGAGATCGTAGATGTCGTCCGAGGAGCGGATCGGCGCGCGCTGGTCCGGCTGGGCGGAGACGACGCGCCTGCCGAGCTCAATGGCGGCCAGCACCTGGGCCGCCTTCGCCTCGCCGATGCCTTTCTGGGCGCACAACTCGCCGAAGGAGACGCGGCCCAAAGCGGCGATGCCTTCGCAGCGCGCCAGCAGCCGCGTGCCGAGAGCGACCACGTTCTCGCCAGCGCCGCCGGTTCGCAGAAGGATGGCCAAGAGCTCCGCGTTGGAGAGGGCGTCCGCGCCGCGCAGGCGCAGCCGCTCTCGCGGCCGCTCGTCGGACGGCATGTCGCGGATAAGTGGGCGGTAGTCTACGGCGGCTTCAAGCACTGGCCTGCTCCACGGCAGAAGGCTGGCGTGAGCTTAGCGCGAGATAGGTGGGAGAGTGAAGAGAAGAATGGCGCAGTGAAAGCGGATGTGCCCGCCGGATACTTCTCACTGCGGTATCGACAGCACATCGCCGGCGTGGATGAAGTCGCTCTCCGTCAGGCCGTTGACGGCCATCAGGTCTCGCGTGCTGACGCCGTAGGTGGCGGCGATGCCCGACAACGTGTCGCCCTCCTGTACCGTGTACTGCTGTCTCGCCGGCGGCGTGGGCTCTGGAGCGGCGGTGGCTTCCAGCGGGCGCGGCGGCGTGGGTACCGCCGCAGTCGCGCCGGGCGCCGCGGTGGGCGCCACCGTGGGTAGAAAGGACGATGGGGCCGGCTTCGTGCCTGACGGTGTGAACACCGGCGCGAGCGTGCCCCCGGGCTGGACGACGGCTGAACCCTCGCCCGGCAGCGAGGGAGGTCTCACCAGGAGCCAGAGGGCCAGAACGCTGACCACAAGCAGGGCGAAGGCGGAGGCGCGGAAGACCGCGCTGGAGGGCGTAGCGTTAACGGGATCCAGGCATTCGGCGCAGAAAGCTTGCCCCGAGGCTATCGAGGGGTCGTCGCCGTGAGCGGGGCAGTAGGGCTTGCCGCAGCGCGAGCAATGCTCGGTCGCCTCCTGATCGCAGGCGTAACAGTCCATAGCATTCAGACCTGCTGGTCCAGCGCTGCCAAGAGCGAGCTAGGCTTGGCCCAGCCCGCCTATTTTAACCGCTTCTGGAGTTCCGGGCTATTGCATCTCGGCGGTGGCGCCGGCCTCCTGCAGCTTCTTGAGGATCGCTTCCGCGTCCGTCTTGGAGATCCCCTCTTTGACGGCGGTGGGCGCGGCTTCTACCATGTCCTTCGCTTCTTTCAAGCCCAGGGTCGTGACCTCGCGCACGGCCTTGATGACGTTGATCTTGTTGGCGCCCACGTCCTTGAGGACGACGTTGAACTCTGTCTTCTCCTCTTCGGCGGCGGGGGCGGCGCCGTCCCCTCCGGCCGCCGGGGCGGCGGCCGGCGCAGCCATGGCCACGGGCGCGGCGGCGGTGATGCCGAACTCGTCCTGGATGCGCTGGTTCAGGTCGCGCAGCTCCAGAATCGTCATCTCCTTGATGATCCCCAGCGCCTGGTCAACCTTGTTCTCTCCTTTTGCCATCTCTTGCCTCCTTACCTTGTTGGGAGCGAATGTATCGCCCGATTCGAATACTATCTAGGACGATGCCTCTAGCTGGCTGGCGCGCGCTTCGATTAGCCCCGGCAGCTGGCTGAGGAGCGACTGCAGCAGGAGAGAAAGCTCCCGTAGCGGCGCCTCCAGCAGAGCCAACAGCCCGGCCAGCGGCGCCTGCAGCTGGCCGGCCAGCTGGGCCAGGAGCACCGGCCGGGGCGGGATGCGCACGAGCTCTCGCACCTGATCGGCGGTGAGGACAACGCCGTCCAGGAATCCGCCGCGGATCGCAAACGTCGGCGGCGCCGTCTGGGCGTAGGCCGCCACGGTCTTGCTCGCCTCTATCACGTCGCCGTAGCTGATGGCCAGCGCTGTAGGCCCTTCCACGATGCGTACCAGCTCCGGCTGGCCGGCCTGTTCCGCCGCCAGGCGCAACAGCGAGTTCTTGATCACAGTCACCTCTATGCCACCATCGCGCAGGCGGCGGCGCATCTCGTCCATCTCCCGAACGCGCAACCCCCGGTAGTCCGTGCTGACCAGCAGCGTGGCGCGCTCTATGCGCTTCTTCAGGTCGGCGACGGCGTCGACCTTTCTTTGTGTGGGCATACGCCCCTCCTGTTCTGGAGGTGAGAACCTCCGCCGATACTCCCGGCTGCGGGCCGCAGCCAACAAAAAAACCCTTGCCTCAGAAGGCAAGGGACCCACGAGACCTCGCCAGGCTGAAGCCTGGCCCTCGGTTTTCAGGTTGTCCTTGTTGCCTCGGCGGGCACGCGATTAAGTCCTTCCGGGGAAGGGCGCCCGCTGTCTGTGGCAGGTTTGTATTATACGGCAGCCGCGGCCGTCAGGGAAAGTGTCGCCGTGATGTCCAGCGGGATGCCGGGGCCCATCGTCGTCGTCAGGGTGATGCTGCGGATGTACTGGCCTTTGGCGCCGGACGGCTTCTCCCGCACGATCGCCTCTATGAGCGCCGCCAGGTTGTCCATCAAGGCGTCCTCCGCAAAGCTGACCTTGCCCAGCGGCACGTGTACCAGATTGGTGCGGTCGGTGCGGAACTCCACGCGCCCCTGCTTGGAGTCGCGGATCGCCCTGGGCAGGTCTTCCGCTTCCACTACCGTGTTGGTGCGCGGGTTGGGCATGAGGCCGCGCGGGCCCAGGACGCGGCCCAGACGGCCCACTTTGCCCATCAGCTCCTTGACGGCCAGGGCGACCTCGAACTCCAGCCAGCCGCCTTCGATCTTCTTGATCAGGTCGTCCGAGCCTACGTGATCGGCGCCGGCCTGCTCCGCCAGGCGCGCCCCTTCACCTTCCGCGAAGACGAGGACTCGCTGGCTCTTGCCCAGGCCGTGCGGCAGCACCAGCGTGCCGCGCAGCTGCTGCTCCGCGTGCCGGGTGTCCAGTCCGGTGCGGATGTGCAGCTCGACGGTCTCGTCGAACTTGACGAAGCTGATCTCCTTGAGCAGCGCCATCGCCTCCTTCGGCTCGTAGCTGCGGGAGCGATCGATCTTCTCCATGGCGGCCGTGTAGTTTTTTCCGTGCTGGGCCAGCATCAGGAGTCCTCTTACTGGAATCAACTTCTGGTTTACTGGATCAGGCGCGAGCAAGAACTGCTCGAGGGTAACCGCTCCAAGCAAGGCCTGCGTGCCCGGCTCACCGAAGATGCACATCGTAGTGAGAGTCTGGCTGTCGAGCCGCACAGGCACCTCTCCCATATCGAGCTCCACGGCTCTTCCATCGCCCAGTTCGAACGACCCTTTGCCTATGGGGCTGTGGCCGAGCTCGCGCAGGATGTCACCGGCGATGAGGCTGAACGTGGCGCCCGTGTCGACAAGGGCTTGGACGTCGCGAAAAGATCTCCGGTCCGGACTGCCGACCCCCATAGTAACCGTGAAAGTCCCCATCTTCTTTCCTTGACTGCGAGCGGTGCCAATGCTGCGCGCGCCCATTGCTAACTGCCAATCTCCACGCCCATGCTGCGGGCGGTGCCTTCAACCATGCGCATGGCAGCCTCGATGTCGTTAGCGTTGAGGTCGCGCATCTTCACTTCGGCTATCTGCTTCACCTGCTCGCGGGTCAGCGCGCCCACCTTCTCTCGCTTCTGGGATGGGCTGCCTTTCTCGATGCCGAGCGCCTTGCGGATCAGGTCTGAGGCGGGCGGCGTCTTCAGCGCGAAGGTGAACGAGCGGTCCTCGAAGACGGTGATCTCCACGGGGATGATGCTGCCGGCCTGGGAGGCCGTGCGCTCATTGTACTCTTTGCAGAACACCATGATGTTGGCGCCGTGCTGGCCCAGGGCCGGTCCCACGGGTGGGGCCGGCGTGGCCTGGCCAGCCTGCAACTGCAGCTTGATGACGGCGCGTATCTTCTTAGCCATGGCCGTACGCTCCTTCGATCATCGGGTGCCACTCAGCCGGGCCAGAGCGGGCGTCTGACCAGATCCCGGCGTTAGAGCCGCTCCACTTGGAGGAAGTCCAGCTCCACCGGAGTCTCGCGCCCAAAGAAGGAGACCAGCACCTTGACCTTGCCCTTTTCCATGTTGATCTCGTCCACGGTACCCACGAAGTCCGCGAACGGCCCGTCGGTAACGCGCACGCTCTGGCCCGACTGGAAACCGACCTTGATGCGGGGCTCGTCAGCCCGCATCTGTTTCATGATCGAGCGCACCTCTGACTCTTCCAGGGGCGTCGGCGCCGTGCCCGAACCAACGAAGCCGGTAACGCCTGGAGAATTGCGGACTACCGTCCACGCCTTGCTGGATAGCGCCTTCTCCTGCTCAGAAGCGGCTGTGTCCTCCTGTTTAAGCGGGATCATCTGCACCAGGACGTAGCCGGGGAAGATCTTGCGGGGAACGGTCCGCCGCTGCCCGTCCCGGATCTCGATCTCGTCTACAGAAGGTACGACGACGCGAAAGACGAGGTCCTCAGCGTCCATGGACTTGATACGCTGCTCCAGGTTCGTCTTCACCTTGTCCTCGTAGCCGGAGTAGGTGTGCACGACGTACCATGCCTGGCCGGGAGGGAACAGATCTCCTTCCGCTATCTCCTCGCGGCGGGGCCGGCCCGCGACCTCAGGTGGCGCTTCTTCCAGTACCTGCTCGGCGCCCCTTCTCTTCTT
>JBGPMY010000135.1:0-5517 GCA_041487235.1 Dehalococcoidia bacterium | reverse complement strand
GCCCAATCTTGGGCGAACGGCGTTCGTCGATCAACCCCAGGAGATGCGCCGGAACGCCTCCGCCAGCTCGAACTCCTGGTCCTTGGCCACTTCCGCCATGCGCTCTCGCACCCTCTTGCGCAGCTCGCGCAGCGGGGCCTGGCGCAGCTGGCTCTTGTGCTTGCGCAGCGCCTGGATCTTCTTCTCCAGGAAGTCTGTCACGTCCACGTAGAAGTCGGGTTCAGCCGCGCCCGCCAGGAACACTTCTTTGACGCGATGTGGCTGCAGCCCTTCAGCCAGTTGCTCCGGAAATGCCAGGTGATTGCGAGACAAGGGAAAGACGGCATCCAGCGCCGACTGTCCGGTAATCCTGTGGTCGCGGTGGGTGAAGGAGCGCCGGAAGGGGTCCCAGGTGACGACCGTGTCCGGCTTCAGGCGGCGGATCTCCCGAACGATATCGCCGCGCATCTCCACGGTGTCCTCCACGAACCCGTCCGGGTAGCGCAGGAAGACGCACTCGCGCACGCCGAGCACCTCCGCCGCCTGGCGCTGCTCCTTCTCTCGGATGAGGCCCAGGCGCTCGCGGCTCATGGCGCCGTCGTGGCTGCCCATGTCACCGCTGGTGGTGAGGAGGTAGCTCACCTCCCAGCCCTCGGAGCACCAGCGGGCCACGGCGGCGCCGCACAGGAACTCGGCGTCGTCGGGGTGGGCCACTATGACCAGGGCCCTGCGCGGTTCCTCAGCCACGGGACGGTCCTAGGCGACGTGGGCGCCGACGATGACGCCACGATTCTGGGATACCAGATCGTGATATATCAGTTCGACACGGGCCGCCACGTTGGACCAGCGGAAGCGCTCGGCGGCGGCTCGGGCCTCGCGCCCCAGGCTGCGCCGCAGCGACTCGTTGCTCAGAAGCAGCTCCAGACGCTCGGCGAATGGCTCGGGGCAGTGCCAGGGCACCAGGTATCCCGTGCGGCCGTCCTGGACTGTCTCCTTGAGCCCGCCCACGCGTGAGGCGATCACGGGCACGCCGCAGGCCATCGCTTCCAGGGCGACGAGGCCGAAGCTTTCGTAATAGGATGGGACAACGCAGATGTCCGCGGCGTTGTAGTACAGCGCCAGGCGATCGTGCGGCACGGCGTCCAGGAAGCTTACCTTGTCACCGATTCCCAGGTCGCGCGCCAGGGCGGTCAGTTCCCTCTTGCGGGCCGCGTCCTTTTCGTCGCCACCGACCACCAGCAGCCGAAAGTTTCCTTCCATCTGGGCTGCCGCCCGCAGGAGCACATCGATCCCTTTCAGCCGTTCGATCCGCCCCACGAACAGGACGATCGGCTCGTCCGCGGCCAGCCCCAGCGTCCGCCGGACGCGAGAGCGGGTCATTGGCCGGAAGCGCTCGGTGTCCACGCCGCAAGGGACTACGCTGATGCGATGCGACGGTACGCCATAGAGGCTGACCAGCATCTCCTTCTCGCCCTCGCTGGCGCAGATCACCCGGTCGGTCGCTCGGGCGACCTCGCGCTCGCCCTGGATGCGGTGCGCAGGCTCGCGCTCGTTGATGTGATGGCGGTTCTTCGCCTCGCCCAGCGTATGAAACATCACCACGTGCGGCACATCCCATTCGGCCTTCAGGACGCGGCCCACGGCGCCGGACAGCCAGTAATGACTGTGCACCAGGTCGTAAGTGCGGCCGTCCGCCCTCTGAAAGTCGAGGACGCCGTCACAGAACTGCGGCAGGTGGCCCACCAGGGAGCCTTTGCCGGCCTCCGGCTCTCCCGCCTCGATTTGGATCACGCGCGTCCGTTCGTCGATGACGGTGACCTGGGGCGTGTCGCGATCGACGCGACGGGTGAAACTGTCCATCGTATGGGCGCGACGTCCCATCTCGCGGCTCAGCTCGCGGATGTAGACGTTCATGCCGCCGCTATCGCGGGTGCCGGGCCGGGCCAGCGGCGAGGTATGAACGGAGATTACAGCGATGTTGCACATAACGCTATGACTAAAGATGCTCTCTCAATCGCCGTGCGCCGTCAAGCTCTGCGTATCACACAGCGGTACACGTTGAGGTCCTGGGCGCCAAGATCGTACTTGTACGGCTCGGCGCCGCGCAGAAAGTCGAACCGCTGGCGTCCCTGTTCGATCGCCCGTTGCAGCGCCAGCGCTTTCGAGAGCAGCCCCACCGAGAGGCCGGCGTAGGCCGGGTCGTATCCGCTGTTGTAGAGGAGCAGCTCGTCGCCAGCACGAAAGCAGAGAACGCCGGCGGTGCGAACGCCGTCCAGCCTCAGGAAGGCCATCTCCACCAACCCCTCCTCCGCCAAGGCCACCACAACGCGCCGAAAGAAGCGCGCCATGCGGTCGGTCATGAAGGCGGCCTTCTCCGCGCGGGAGGCGGCGTGCAGGCGCAGGAAGTCATCCAGCGCGGCGGAGACGTCCTGCGGAGACTCGAGGATCTCCAGATGCACGTCGCCGCCCTGGGGCAGCCGGCGCAGCTTGCGCCGCAGCTCGTGGCGATCCTTCTTGTTCAATCCCTCCAGGTACTGATCCCAGCTGGCCGGCAACTGCAGTTGAGGACAGACGTCTTCCAGTTCGACCTCCAGGGCCAGACCCAGCTCCTGGCAGACCGAGGGCAGCGCCCTTAGGGTCGGGGAGCCGGCATGGAGGGCCCACAGAGCGAGCTCGTCCCACGGCTCCTCGCTCAGGGAGCGCAAGGTCGCTGTGAGCAGAGCCGCTTCGCCCCCAGCAGGCGCAGCGATGTCCATGTAATCGCAGATATCGGTGTCGCCCGCGAATGTGATCCGGCCATCCCTCCGCATGAGGGGCACCACGCCGGCCAGCTTCTCGTCGTCCCGAACCGAGAGCAGCAGTAGCTCGCGGCCGTCGCCGAACTCCTCCCACCATACCTTCAGCCAGGTGGGCGAGAGGAACGGGTAGCGGAAGGAGCAGCGCCCGAGGATCTCCCGCCACTCCGGCTCCAGTTGGGCCAGCTCCTCGCGCTGGATGCTCAGCGGCATGCGGGCCTCCTGCCCTCACCCCTGACCCCTCTCCCGTGCGCGGGAGAGGGGTGTCCGAAGGACGGGGTGAGGGTCATCTCTTCCCTCACTTCCCCTGCACCAGCGCCAGGAACTCCCTCCCTTTTTCCGTTCACCCTGAGCCGCGCCTCGCGCCAGCGCGGCGCGAGTCGAAGGGCTACGCCGGCACAAGCCATCGCCACGCTACTTCCCCTGCACCAGCGCCAGGAACTCGGAGCGGGTGACGCCGCGGCGCCGGAACCCGCCGCGAATGGCGGAGGTGACCATCACCGTCCCCGGCTTCTGCACGCCGCGCATGGTCATGCACAGGTGCTCCGCTTCGATGACGACGGCGACGCCGTCGGCGGCCAGGCCGTCCATCATGGCGTCCGCGATCTGGCTGGTCAGCCGCTCCTGCATCTGGGGACGGTGCGCCAGGATATCCACCGCCCGCGCGATCTTGCTCATGCCCACGATGCGTCCCTCCGGCACGTAGCCCACGTGCGCCTGGCCGTGGAAGGGCAGAAGGTGGTGCTCGCACAGTGAGTAGAAGGGGATATTCTTGAGGATGACCATCTCCTTGTGCGACTCCTGGAAGCCCTTGGCAAGCACATCGCGTGGGTCCTGGTGGAGGCCAGAGAACAGCTCCGCGTACATCTCGGCGACGCGCCGCGGCGTCTCCATCAGCCCTTCCCGGCCGGGCTCCTCGCCGATCGCCTCGATGATTTCGCTCACGGCGCGGGCGATGCGCTCCTGGTCGACGGCTGCAGCGACGGTTGCTTTCACTCGGGCGGTCCTTCAACGGTTCGTCGGCGGCGGTGGGGCGTGCGACTGTCTATTCTAGCAGCGCAGGGCGCGCAGGCGGAAGCACGGGGGACAGGGGTCAGGCGGCAATGCCGGTCTCTCTAGGAGGACGCCACCGCCGGCACAAGCGAGCCGTCGGGGTTCATCTTGTACGGAGTCGCTCCGGCGGATATCTCGGGCGGCAGCCCGTCGCCGATCTGGATCACGGCGCCTTCCGGCAAGTCCCAACTCTCGCGCGCGGCACGTCGTAGCGCCCCACGGCTCTCGAGACCCAGTGACGCATAGGTCGGGGTCAGGATCTCATTGACTACCTGCCTGGCGGAGTCGATGCCGGTGGAGATTACCGCAGCGACAAAGGCCTCGGCGTTCGGTAGCTTCAGGATCGGCATTCGGTAGCGTTCGTACACGTCCCACATGGCCTGCAGGGCCTTGTCGGGCCAGAAGTGGAGGTAGACGCGCGTGATCTCCCGGAACACTCCCTCGTGAAAGCCTTCGTCGATGGCCAGCTGGCCGCACACGCCGGCGATGGCCGGGTACGCCGCCCGGCCCTCGGGATCCTTCGGGCAGCCGTACTCTTGCCACAGGCGCTTCTGCATATCCTGGTAGTGGCGCTTAGTCTGACGCTCCTGGGCAATCGCATAGGCGGCGCCGCGCTCGGGGGTGGCCTCATGGCCCGTCTGTCGCTCGAACGTCCAGACGTCCTGGCCGCACTGGTACGAGTATTCGTCCATCTGTTCGTGGGAGTACAGCCCGGAGTCGGTCAGGCAGTACCAGAGCGCCTTGCTGTGTCGCGTCTCGTCGTAGACCCACTGCGTGTAGATGTGCCGCGTGCTGAGGCTATCGCCGGAGGCCGCGATGGCCATCACGGCGTAGTCCTCGATGAAGTACTCGACGCCGAAGTCCCCGAGAAGAATCTCACGTGACTCCGGGCTAACGTGGCGAGCGTAGTCCGGCATATCGACCCGCTGCGACAGGTGCTTGGCGATCCAGCGCGGGCCTCGGGCAAAATAGCGGCCGTATATCTCGCCTACGGCTTTCTGGATGGCGGTGTTTCGCCCCTCCAGCGTCCAGGGATTGCTCATCTGATAGACCACTGCTAGCTCTCTCCAATCGACCACCGGTCCGGGCCGGCAGACGGCTGACACTCACGGAGTATAACGCGCGGGCATGGGGATGGAAACGGGTTCGCGGCCAAATCGTGCGCGAGTGAGGGCCACCGGCGTTCGCGAGGGTTTCACAGAGCGGCGCGCCTCATTGTCACAGCGCCTATTGTAGCAGCGAAGCGTACGCCTGCGGAAGGAGGGCCGAACACGGCCAGTGGAGCGCGCAGCGGGGGATCGGCCCCCGACCCCGAAATTGGCCACAGATTCGCACAGATGAGCGCAGATGGCCACCAGACCGCCGGGGCGGACAGCAGGCGTTCCTACCCCAGCCCCATGGCCGCTTCCACGGCCTCGATCTGCGCGGGCACCTCTTCCATCTCCGCCTGGATGCCCAGCGCCGTTTCGGGGTCCTTCCGGCCGTGGCCGGTGATGACGCAAACCACCGTCTGGTCCGCCATATCGTGGTCTCGTGAGTACTTGAGCAGGCCGGCGACGCAGGCCGCCGAGGCCGGTTCCGCGAAGATACCCTCTTCCCGGGCCAGCAGCCGGTACGCCTCCAGAATCTCGTCGTCAGTCACGGCAGCGATGGCACCGCCGGACTCGTCGCGCGCGGCCACGGCCAGCCG
>JBGPMY010000134.1:0-5526 GCA_041487235.1 Dehalococcoidia bacterium | reverse complement strand
GCATCAGTATCGACGGCTCAGTTGGGAACGTCGTGCAGGGGAATCTCCTAGGGCTCGACGTATCCGGCGCTCAGGCGCTGGGCAACAACTACGGTATAACCGTGCAGGCGGGCGCGACCGGCAACCTGATCGGCGGCGACGGCGAGGGCGAGAGGAACGTGATCTCCGGCAGCAACAGCGGGCTGCTGCTGCGCGACGCTAACACCACCGGCAATACGGTGCGCGGAAACTACTTCGGCACCAGCGTGGACGGCCAGACGGAGATCGCCAATGCGGTCGACATCTACCAGACACCCGAAGTGGGCCAGAACGTGCTGGAAGGCAACCGCGTGAGCAGCGCGGCCCCCTGAGAACGGCTAGACCGGCGGCTTAATGTCGACGGAGCCGTCGTTGACGCCTAGCAGTTCGTAGAAGACTCTAATCACCAGCTCCCGGCCATTGTCATAACGTCCGATGCCGGAGAGGTCTATCTTGCTGATATAACCACCGTCGTCGGCGACCCAGATGTCGCCCGCGTAGACGTTGACAAAGCGGGCGGCGTCGCTCCCGGGGCCGAAGCTGGGATGGCGATCCGGCAGGTCCGACGTCAAAGAGTCGAAGTGGTATTTGTGGCTGGCGATCTGTCCCACAAGCTCGGGCGCGCCCGTTAGGCCGTCCAGGTGGATGTCCGGCTGGACGGCGTTGCAGGTATCGGCGGGGACATAGGGGATAGAGAAACTCGCTTCGTTCGCTGGGCGTGAGTCCCAAGCTCCGGTGCTGGTCTGGAACCACAGGGTGTTGCCTATGCGGAGGACGGAGCTGCCCTCGGGGTTCAGCTCTTTGCTCGTCATCGTGACCTGCATCTTGTCCGGCCCCTGGGCAGCGCCCTGGAGGTCTTGGGTGGCCGTGAAGCCGCCAGCGCCGTATCCATCTGTGTCCGGCAAGGAGGGATCGCGGGGCTTCAGGTCGAAGAGAACTTCCGCGTTCCATCGATAGGAGTCGGCCAGGGCGAAGGCGTCGCAGGAGATGCCGCCGGGCGGAACCTGGACATCGCCGAAGCTCTTACCACCGCCGCTGAAGACGCCCGCGACCAGGAGCGCAACAAAGGCCCCCAGCACGGCGATCGCAGCGAGCCCGGCCCACAGGTATCTCCTGGCGGATCGAGGCACCGTGGGGAGCGCCAGGCGCGGCCCAGGGCCGCGCTGCCGGGCGGCCCGCAGGCGGTCGAACTCGGCGCGCGCTATCGGGTTGGTGAGGACGTGATGGGCCTCGTTCAGCGCGCGCATCATGATGGCCGCCTGCGGGTCCTTGTCCGCGTCTGCTTCGTACTTCTGGGCCAGCCTGCGATAGGCGGCCTCAATGATCTCCTGAGTGGCGTCCGGGGCTACCTGCAGGACTTCGTAGTGGTCTTGGTCTCTACGCACGGGGCACTGACCTCACATCGCGGTTGTTAGGACGATTATATGCTGTGTCAGGAGACTCAAGGTACCCCCACGCCCTAGCCGCCAGCGGAAATGACATAGATGATGCCCACGTCCACCTGTCCGTCCCCGGGCCCGTCCGCGTCCGCGGCGACGGCGAGGAGGTCAGGCCGCCCATCGCCGTTGACGTCGCCGGCGGCGACGGATGAACCCAGGCGCCCTTCCTTTTGACTGCCATAGATACGCACGCTGCCCGGGATCGCGTCCACGCTGGGGAACCCCTGTATCTTCTGGACGTCAAGCAGGTATATCTCGCCGGCGTCCTGGCGAGAGTTGGACGGGCCGTCACCGAAGGATACTCCCAGCACAAGGTCGGAGCGCTCGCTGCCGGTCAAGGGGGCGACGATGACGGAGCCCATAAGGTCGCCGGCGGTGGGCGCGTACATGGCGATCACCTTGTCCAGCGCCGTCGCCAGGTCGATCTCCTTCGGGAGGCCGTCCGATCCCAGCAGCACATAGGCCTCGCCGGCTGAGTCGAGCCTGTTACCCGGGCCATCGGCGAGGCGGGCGGTCATGGCGATGTCGTCCACGCCGTCGCCGTTGAGGTCTCCGGCGGCCAGATCGAAGCCCAGGGTGTCGTTGGTCTCAGCTCCTATGATGCTCAAGTCCTGGTTGCCCTTGCTAACATAGAAGTCGCCGGACAGATCAGCGTGACCGTACAACACGTGGACCTCGGCGCCCACGGGCCGGGTGTTGCCTGGCCCGTCGGCAGCCTCCGCGTCGGCGATGATGTCGTCGAATCCGTCGCCGTTGACGTCTCCGCTGACCACCGTGTCTCCCAGCTCGTCCAGGTCGTCGGCGCCGAAGAGGGCCACGTCGTACTCTCCGTGGACGGCGCGCAGGGACTGTGGCCACTGGCGTCGGCCGTAGAAGACGTAGGCCGCGCCTCCCTGCGGGGGCTGCGTTCCGTCTTGCGGCGAGGCCCGATCGAAGGTGGCGCCCACGACGATGTCGTTCAGGCCATCCCCGTTAATATCGCCGATGGCGAGGGAGTCACCGAAGAAGGCGGAGGGGTTGATCCCCGTCAGGGTGAGGTCCGGCTTTTGGGAGGCCAGGTCAAGGTCGCCGTCCAGCCCCTGCCGTCCGAATATGACGTATACCTCACCCGGATTGCCCGCGGGCGTACTCGTCTCTCCGGCGAAGGGAGCGCTGATCAGCAGGTCGTCCACGCCGTCCCCGTTGATGTCCCCGGCCTGAGCGAAGAAGCCCAGTCCGTCGCTGGGCCGAGCGCCGTATATGGTGATGTCCTGCTCTCCCTTTGCCAGATCGATAGTGGCCGGCAACTGCTTGGAGCCGAACACCACGTACGCCTCGCCGGCGTCCGGGCGGCTTTCGTCAGGGCCATCAGCAAAGCGGGCGCCGATCAGTATGTCGCCGATGCCATCATCGTTGAAGTCGCCGCTTATGAGGCCGGGAATATCAGACCTGAGGTCTCCTGCGTTAGCGCCAAAGATGCTCAGGAGAGGGGGCTGAGCGGCCAGATCGATGACTCGCACGTCAGACGCCGACGTCGCCGCGGAGCTGGTGCTGACCGCTGCCGTGGAACGCGAGGGCGAGGGGGCCGGCGTGCCAGCCTGTTCCGATGAACCGCCGCAGGCGGACACCAGCAAGGCGGCGACGCCGGCTGCTAAGAGGACGATCTTGGTGCGGGATGACATGGAGCGTTCGGCAGGCGTGCGCGGGGGTTTGGTACGTGCACAGGGGGGCGCTCCTGACAGGAGCGCCCCCCTGTAAGACTGCCTCCTAGCGTCTCCTGTCTCTGATGCGTCTTGGGGCCCAGCGCCGCGCCCCTGTGGCCAGGATGACGAGCGCCATCAGCACCAGCGCCGCGCCCATGATGGCCATCCACTGGAAGCGCTCTCCGCCCGCTGGACCGCCCGTAATGGGGAAGGTGACGGCGCCCAAAGGCGTTCCCGTGGGCTTGGGCGTGGGAGCCAGTGTCTGGGTGGCCCCCGGCGGCGACGTGGGTGAGGGCGAAGGTGAGGACGTCGGACTGGGCGAGGGCGAGGCTGTCGGCGGAGCTGTAGGCGAAGGTGTCGGCGGCGCTGTCGTCGGTGAGGGCGTCGCGGTCTCGGTCGGCGGCGCAGTAGCCGTGGCGGTGGGCGTGGCCGTAGGCGTTGCGGTGGCGGTGGCCGTGACTGTCGGTGTGGGGCCGCCGCCCTGCGTGGGCGTCACCGTAGCCGTAGGCGTCACTGCGGGCGTGGCCGTCTTCGTGGGCGTCGCCGTCTTCGCGGGCGTGGCTGTCTTGGTGGGCGTGGATGTGATTGTCGGCGTGGCTGTGACTGTCGGCGTGGGGCCGCCGCCCTGCGTGGGCGTGACCGTGACCGTAGGCGTGGCGCCGCCCGTGGGCGTGGCCGTGGCCGTTGCAGAGGGGCAGGTTACGCCGCCGGCAGCGGTGGCGCCCTGTTTGTTGTTGATGGTGAGCGCGGTGTTCGGCGGCCTGTTCATCTTGACGTTTGCGAGGGTGAGCGCGCTAGTGCCGGAGGCTATGTTCCTCAGGGTGACCCTGGCCAGGATGCCCTCGCCGTGCTGCGTTGACGCGTCGCCGAAGTCAACGGCGGAGATGGTGATGGAGCCGTCCACCCCCTCGGGTATCACATCGATGTCGGCCAAGCTGTCTGCGGTGGGGGTGGTGGTGAAGCTCGTGGGGGCGCTGAGGTCGGCGCCCATGAAGGTAAGGGGGTTGGAGTCGTTGACGGCGATGACGTTAACGTGCGTGGGGTCGAAAATGAGGTCGGCCTGCCAGCCTTCCAGGTTATCGCTGGGGTGGACCTCGTCCTCGGTGATGTCGACAACGTAGTTGGCGGCGAGGGCCTTGCTGATGCAGTCCTGGATGGTGCCCACGGTGGTAACGTAGGCGTTCACGCCGCCGGGGCATCCGTCGTCTTTGACGCCGTCGAGGTCGTCGTCGACGTTGTTACCGACGTCCGGGTCGCCGAAACCGTTGTCGCCGCACTGGGCGACGCCGAACTCGGCGCCGCCGTTGCGGGGAGCGTTGAGGGGGTCCATGTCGATGGAGACGAAGTCCACCTTTCCCAGTGTGGCGCCGTGGCTGGCGAAGGCGCTGTGCAGGGCCTGCCGTCCGAAGAAGGCAAGTCCCACGGCCAGGAACAGGCCTGCGAGCGCCAGGGCGGTGGGCTTTAAGGAGCTATTGAAAGATTCAATTGAGGGCAACGCGCACCTCCCTGTCGTCCCCTCGCGTTCGTTATGGAGTTAAGAAATCGTTAAGTAACGTACAAGATAGGCTACTGCCAGCGCTGTTGTCAACGCAGCCCGTCAATAAATTGCCTTTTATTTGCCGATAATTCGGTAGACTGGCCGCGCCATCAGTGGCAAGCCTGAGCGCGGGGCGCTGGCTCGCGAGATAGAAAGCCGCTGCCGCGGGGCCCCGTCGGTGATCTCCTCGGCGAGAGGCGTCCTACGGTATCGACGCTATGACCTCACAGGCGACAGCGCTGTCCGTACCGCCCCCGCCGATACAGATGTCGAAATTGGGCCCGCCGTCCAGCTTGTCATCGCCGGGGCCGCCAAACAGCACATCGCTGCCCCCTTGACCGAAGACGACATCTCGGCCGTCGCCCCCGAGGACGAAGTCGTTGCCGCCGCGCGCGCAGATGAGGTCGTCGCCGCCGCCGGCCAGGATCAGGTCCGTCCCCTCTGAGCCGACGATCACGTCGGGTCCGGAAGTCCCCATGATCAAGCCGGCGCCGACGATGGTGGCCGGGACGCCGTTGCAGGTCACCCCGCCGGGCGTAGGCGTCACGGTTGGGGTGACAGTGGGCGTCACCGTAGGCGTGGCCGTGGGGGTGACCGTAGGCGTCACAGTTGGGGTGACAGTGGGCGTCACCGTCGGCGTGGCCGTGGGGGTGACCGTAGGCGTGACGGTTGGGGTGACAGTGGGTGTGGCGGTCCTGGTTGCTGTGACGGTGGGCGTCACCGTTGGCGTGACGGTTGGGGTGACGGTAGGCGTAACCGTTGGCGTGGCCGTGGGGGTGACCGTAGGCGTCACGGTTGGGGTGACAGTGGGTGTGGCGGTCCTGGTTGCTGTGACGGTGGGCGTCACCGT
>JBGPMY010000133.1:0-5535 GCA_041487235.1 Dehalococcoidia bacterium | reverse complement strand
GTTTCCTCGCACGGACATGGACATGCCGTCCGGCGTGTGCGTCCAGCGGATCGATCGCCAGGTGGAGAGGCCCACGGCCACCGACTTCCAGCCGCCGTTGAACCCCAGGTGGCAGGCGGCGTTCACGTAGACCGTGAGGTCGGACTCCATGACCAGCCGGTGCACCTCGACATCGTAGCCGGAGGCGGTGGTACCCAGATGCACGAGGTTGCCGGCGTCCTCCGCGTCGTGGCACTGCAGCCGCTCGCCGAAGCCCTGGACGAGCTCCGGGCCGAGGATGCGGGCGAGCTCGTCGCGCGTCCACTTGCGGTGGAGGGCGTTGGCGCAGACCAGGGTGACGTTGTCCTCGGGCACGCCGGCCGCGGCTAGCTCTTCCAGGACCGCCTCGATGGCCAGGCGGCGGACGGGGCCGAAGGAGGGTGCCGTGGGGTCGTCGAAGGCGATGAGCACGCGCGCTCCAGGGCGCACCAGCTGGCCTATGCGCGGCAGGCCGATGGGAGAGGCGAGGGCTTCGCGGACGGCGGCTTCCTGGTCGCGTACGGGGGCGATGTGCGGGCCTCCGTTGCCGCCGCCGACGAATCTGGTGCGGGCGGGCAGATCGGCGCGAAGTACAGAGTCGCCGTACGGGAGGGTCTGCTCCGGCATGGCGCTGCGATTATAGCATGCGAGGAAGGAGGAAGAAGGAAGGCGGAAGGAAGTTACGGGCGCGACGTGGTTGGGATAACGGCCGTCAGCGCGGCGACGCGGTCCACGTACTGCTTGATCCCCAGCCAGGACATCGCCAGCGGGCCGAGCAAGAGGGCAACGCCGCCCAGTTCCCAGCGATCGTAGGCCAGGGCCGTCAGGAGCGCGAGCATTCCCAGGAAGACGTAGTGCGGAAGCAGCCAGCGGAACCTTGCGTTCCAGACGGCGAACGCACTGCGGCCCGTCTCCACTGAAATCGCCACGGCCACGAGGCCCGAGTTTATGACGAAGGCGACGACGCTGCCCAGGAGCGCCGGCCCCAGCACTGCCGGCCAGTCGCCGGCCTCATACGCCGACGAGAAGGCTTCCAGGATGCCCACATACGCGGCGCCGCTGAGGAGCAGAGCGCCTTGGTTGAAAGCGGCCTTGGCCACAGACTTGCGATGGACGGCGTAGTCAGCCAGTGCTGCGGCTGAGGCGACGACGGCCACGCCCGCGAGGCCGCTTAGCGTTCCCGCTGCCAGGATGAGGGCGATGGACATAGACACCCGGCTGTTGGGGAAGGGCGCGAAATCGACGAGTTCACTGGCCACGGCGAGGGCGACGAGGCTTACCAGGAACGTGAAGTCGGGGTCATTCCAGGACATAGCCGCCCCGGCCACCACGCCGACGCCGGCGAGGGAGACCGCGCCGATCAGGAACGCCAGGACCGGAGGAAGGGGTCTAGCGTTCATAGACTTTTCTCCAGCCCGGCGGCTTCCATGATCGCTCTCTTCAGAGATTCGCTCAGGTGCTGTCTGGAAGCCCCGACGATTCCTGATCCTACGAATCGCTCCTGATATACGCTGAGGAAGGCGCGCACGGCGGCGGGGTCGAACTGGGTGCCGCTGTTGCGCAGTATCTCGGCCAGGGCTTCTTCTGCCGGCAGAGCTTGCCGGTAGGCCCGGTCTGAAGTCATGGCGTCGAAGGCGTCGGCGATCATGAAGATGCGGGCGCCGGGCGGGATCTGCTCTGCGGCCAGGCCGTTGGGGTAGCCGCCCCCGTCGAAGCGCTCGTGGTGAGCCAGAACGATCTCGGCGGCGGGCGCCAGGAAGTCGACGGACTGTAGTATGTCATAGCCTGCTCGGGGATGGGTGTGCATGGCGTCCCACTCCGATTCGGTGAGGCTGCTGGGCTTGCGCAGGATGTGATCGGGAATAGCGATCTTGCCCACGTCGTGGAGCAGCGCGCCCCAGGATATCTTGCGCCACTCATCGCTGTCTTTCTCTATCCCGATCTCGGCGGCGATCGCCATGGTGAGATCGGCGACGCGCTCCGAGTGGCCAGCCGTCTCGGTGTCGCGCGCGTCCAGAGCGGCGACGAGAGAGCGGAGAGTACCGTCATATGCCCTGCCCAGGCTCGTCATGGCGGCGGTCAGCTGCTCGTGCGCGGACTGCAGATTCTCGTGCGCCTGGCGCAGCTCCAGCACGCTGCGGGCGGTGCGATCCAGGTACTGCTTGAGCGTGAGGCGCATCATGGTGGCCGGCGCCAGGAACACGGCGATGCCCCAGAAGCCCATGGCAACGTAGGCGGAGGCGATGGCCAGGGCCAGGACGCTGAGCATCAGGTAGTGTGGTGAGAGCCAGAGAAAGTGCTCGTTCCAGACGCGCCGGATGCTGGAGCGGCCGCTGATGGCGATGGCCAGGGCCACGAGGACACTGTTAACGATGAAGTTAACGCTGCCAGCAAGGAGGGCAGGCGCCAGCACCAGCGGCCAGCGGTCGGGCTGCGCGGCGGCGCCGAAGGCGTGGAGCACCAGGACGGAGGCGCCTCCGGCGATCATCAGGGCGCCGAAGTTGAAGGCGGTCTTGTACAGCGGCCGGTCGCTGCCGACGCTGGAGCCGATCATCGCCAGCGGAACGACGATGGCCAGGCCGGCCATGCCGGAGAGGATGGCGGAAGCAAAGATGGGAACGAAGGCCAGGGAGACGCGGCTATCCCCGTAAAGGCTCAGGTCAAGGCGCTCCGCCAGCACGGCGAGGCCGGCGAGCAGCAATAGCGCTTGCCAGTCGATCGAGCCAGCGCTGACACCTCCGTAGAGGACGAGCGCCGCGCCCGTTATGGATACCATCCAGATGAGGACTTGGAGCGCGGGGGTCAGTCCGGAGGAGCGCTGATGGGACGTGCTGTCAGCACCGCGCGGTGTGACTGTTGCCTGCGCCGGACTTACGCTCGCCGCTGGCCGTACAAATCCCTGTTGGACTGTGGCGCCTGATAGCTGCATCGGTGTACTCCTGAAGGTGGTCGCAGGTCTCTGCCGATCACTTAATCCAGGCGAACGTCCCACTTGATAGCGTCCCACTTGATAGCGTCCCACTTGATGGCGTCCCACTTAATGGCCGACCACTTGATGGCGTCCCACTTGATGGCGCTCCACTTGATGGCATCCCACTTGATGGCAGAGAAGTTGACGCCGTCGGGCGAGACCAAGGACCACTTGATGGCGTCCCACTTGATAGCGTCCCACTTGATGGCGTCCCACTTGATGGCGCTCCACTTGATAGCGCTCCAAGTGATGGAGTTCCACTTGATGGCTGACCAGTCCACAGTGGCCAGGGTGGCGTTCTGGAGTCCTGCCGCGGCCAGGTCCATACCTATGGCGCTTGCGGTCGTCGACGGGCTGGGCTGGTCCAGGACGAAGGCGATGACTGCCGCCTTGAGCATGGGCGCCAGTGCCGTGCTGGGCGCTAGGCCAACGTCAGAGTTGCACTTGGCGGCGGAGAGGTTGGAGACGTCGCCGGCTTTGGGCACCTTGAAGGCGCTGTTGGGCGAGGAGAGCTGGCGCGAGGTGGCGATGAGGCTGCACTTGAGCTGGCCTGGCGTCCAGTCCGGGTGGCGCTGTAGCACCAGGGCGCCGACGCCGGACATGACACCGGCAGCCATGGAGGTGCCGCTGAGCCGGAAGTACTTGCTATCCACTATGTGGTCGGGGAGCGTCTTGTAGAGGATGCTATTGGTGTCGATGACAGAGATGATGTTGCGCCCGGGCGTCAGCAGCTCCGGCTTGGTGAAGCCGTCCTGAGTGGCGCCGAAGCTGGACCAGCTCGCCGGCACGTCATCGGCGAAGGCGGTGGTCCCCATGTCGTCGATGGCGCCCACCGTCATCACGAAGGGGTCGTTCGCGGGAGGGTAGCTGACCGCGCCCGAAACGCCGCCCTCATTTCCGGAGGCTACTACTACGAAGATGCCGTTGAACCACAGGGTCTCGACGGCGGCGTCCAGGGGGCTGGTCTTGTAGCTTTCGGCTACGGAGGAGTGGAGGGAGAGGTTCACGACGCGAATGTTGTAGGTGGCCCGGTTGTTGTAGACCCACTCCAAGCCGGCGACGACGTCTCCCAGGGAGGAGTTGCCCTGATCATCGGCCGCCTTCACCTCGATCAGGTTGGCGCGCGGCGCGATCCCGACGTACTTGCCGCTGAGGAGATCGCCATCGCCGCCAACGATGCCCGCGATGTGCGTGCCGTGCCCGTATCCGTCCACGGTGTTGGTGGTGGACGGATTAACCACTACCTGAGCGACGACGCGGGACCTGCCGGAGCTATCGACGAAGTCGGGATGATTGGCAGGAGAGATACCGGTGTCCACTACGGCGACACCGATACCGGCGCCGCTGTACCCCTTGGACCAGGGGTCGTCGGCGCCGACGGAGAGCGGGTAGGTGGTCGCTAGCTTCTTCAGATCGACGACGGCGCCGGTAGAGGCGACGGGCGCATCCAGGCTGACCCAGGCCACACCGGGCTGGGCGGCCAGCGTAGCGACGAAGGAGGCCGGGACCGATGCCTCGACGGCGGAGATGACGTTGAACTGGCGGCTGACTTCGCCGCCGGAGGATTCGATGAAGCCCGCGACTGTGCTGGCCTCGCTCTCGGTCTGGATGAGGACTGGAACGGGTTCGCCGGGATGCTCCCGGGCCCAGGAGTAGACGGCGCCGTGAACGTTGTGCTGAGCGGAGTACCCGCTCCCTCCAGACAGGGCGAGCGCTAGGAGGGCGAAGGTGAGAAATGTTAACGAGCGCCACCAGTGGCGTCTCTTGCCGCCAGCGTCTTTCGATGTTAGACCAGTCATAGCTCTGCTCCCCGGTATTCTGACCTTTGGCCTTCGCGGAGCGCAGGCTGGCTGGGCTTGGTGCGCGGTATTCTCTTGTCCACTGCCAGCCTCCTCGTTGTAAGGCCCCGGTTTGTCCGGCCCGTTCCCTCCCGCATGGGCTGGCTCGTGGGAGCAACCAGTGCAAGTTACTCTAGAACCAAACTACCGGTGTCCCTCTTCGCTGGTCAAGGGGATTCGCGTGCTGTCCAAGCGTTTTCACTGACCGTTAACGCAAACCATGTTCGGTTTTACCGACTGAGAACCCAGCGAATGGCAGAAAACTGCCCGGACGGTCCACGCCAGTCGACGCGGCGCGACCCCTGTCATATCCTCAACCAGGAGGCAGACTTGCAATCGCGACCTGACTGACGCGGTAAGCGCCTCCGACGCTGAGATCGATGGCTGCGCAGACGGGTAGTGGACGTTAGCCTCCTGGGCCTCGTCGCCCTGGGGCTGGTCGTCGGCGCCTACGGGACGATCATCGGCGCAGGAGGCGGCTTCATCCTCGTGCCGCTTCTGTTGCTCGTTTACCCGGGCTACGGCCCCGAGCAGGTTACGGCGATATCGCTGGCCGTCGTCTGCGCCAACGCCACGTCGGCTTCTATCGCCTACGCCCGCCAGCGACGAGTCGATTATGTTACCGGTCTGCTGTTCGCCGTATCATCGGCGCCGGGCGTCGTTGCGGGCGCGGTGGCGGTGCATTTCGTGCCGGAGCGCGTATTCAGC
>JBGPMY010000132.1:0-5578 GCA_041487235.1 Dehalococcoidia bacterium | reverse complement strand
AGGACGAAGGAACTCACAAGCTGGGAGTGAAGGTGACTGCCCCGGACAACGTTCTGGTGGATGCCGTCACCCCCGAAGAAGTCCCAGTAACCCTAAAGAAGCGATGAGCCGTGGCAGGCGCCCGAACTGACGCAGCTCCCACAAGGCTGGCTTACAACAAGCCGGTCGTCGCCATCGTTGGTCGACCGAACGTCGGTAAGTCAACCCTTTTCAACCGCCTCGTCGGGGGTCGACAGGCGATCGTCGAGGACATCCCGGGAACGACGCGCGACCGGCTGTACGGCGAAGCAGAGTGGCGCGAGCACGCCTTCGTCGTCATCGACACCGGAGGTCTTGAGCCCGACGCCGAAGAAGGGTATTCGGCGCTCATCCGAGACCAGGTTCAGATCGCGATGGCGGAGGCTGACGTCATCCTCTTTCTGGTTGACGCCACGTCCGGCGTCACCGCCACAGACGCCGAGATAGCCTCAGAGCTGCGCAAGAGCCAGAAGCCTGTTTTGCTCCTGGCGAACAAGGCCGACAACGAAGCGCGCCGCGGCGTTGTCGTCGAGTTCTACGAGCTGGCGGTGGGCGAGCCGATGCCCCTCAGCGCCTACCACGGCCTGGGCGTGCGTGAGGTGCAGGAGCGCCTGTTTGAACTGCTGCCGCCCAGCCCGGCGGAGGCGCCGCCCGAGCAGCTGCGGCTCGCCGTCGTCGGGAGGCCCAACGTCGGCAAGTCGGCCATCATCAACTCGATTCTGGGGCAAGACAGGGTGATCGTCAGCGAGGAGGCCGGGACCACACGCGACGCCGTAGATACGCCCTTCGTCTACAAAGAGCGGCTGATGGTGCTGATCGATACCGCCGGCATCCGCCGTCCCGGGCGCGTGCAGCGCGGCGTGGAGAAGTATAGCGTGATGCGCGCGCGGCAGGCGATCGAGCGCTGCGACGTCGCCGTCCTGGTGCTGGACGCCAGCCAGAAGCTGGCGGCCCAGGACCTGCACATCGGCGGCCACGTGGTGGACGCCTACAAGGGGATGATCGTCGCCGTGAACAAGTGGGACCTGCTGGAGGACACGGAGGAGACCCGGACCGCGTTTGCGAACAAGGTGCTGCGGCGCCTGCGCTTCACACCCTGGGCGCCGCTGGCCTTCGTCTCCGCCAAGACCGGACTCAACATCGATGGCCTACTCGACCTGGCGCTGGAGGTGGGCGAGATACGCTCGTTGCGGATTCCGACCGCGGAGGTGAACGCTGCGCTGCGGGAGGCCGTGGCCAAGCATCCGCCGTCGTCCACGGGGAAGCGGCCTTTGCGCATCCGCTACGCTACCCAGGCGGAGATTCGCCCGCCGACGTTCGTGTTCTTCGCCAACGACGCCAGCCTGATACACTTCTCCTATCAGCGCTACCTGGAGAACTGCCTGCGCCGGCGGTTCGGATTTGAGGGGACGGCGATGAAGCTGGTGTTTCGGAGCAGAGGCGAATGAACCTGGCCGAGCTGGTGCCCGTAATCATCGCCTCGTACCTGATTGGCGCCATACCGACGGGCTACATCGCCGGACGTGCGCTCAAGGGCGTCGATATTCGGCAGCACGGTAGCGGCGCCACCGGCGCCACCAACGTCTTGCGTGTCCTTGGCCGCGGGGCGTTTTTGGCCGTAATGGTTGCAGATGCCTTGAAGGGGTCTGTCCCCGTCCTAGTTACGTGGTACCTCTTTCACAGCCATGACCTGCAGGTCGCCGCCGGCATTTCGGCCGTCCTGGGGCACGACTACCCTGTCTACATCGGCTTTCGCGGAGGACGCGGCGTCGCCACTTCCTTCGGCGTGTACGCCGCGCTGGCGCTGCCGCTGGCGGTCGGGCTCGTGGCGGTAGGTCTCTTCATCGCCCTCGCCGTGCGCTATATGTCCGTGATGTCCATGGTGACCGTTCCGCTGGGCGCGCTGGTTCTGCTTCTGCTGGCCGTGTTCCACGTCGAGGATTACACGTATTCGCAGGCCGTCTTCGGGGCCTTCGCCACGGCGTTTGTGCTGCTGACTCACGTCGCCAACATCCGGCGTCTGATTGGCGGCACCGAGCCGAAGATCGGCGACGCCGCAAAGCGCAAGCGCACTGGAGCGCGCGCCAGGACGACATAACGTGAGCGACCTGATATCGCCCGCTGAGATCGAGGCCCAGCCGTTACGATGGTAAGTACCGAAGCAAGTACGCAGGAGCACTGAAATGGTCATGTCCAGGGACAACATAATAGAGGCCCTAAAAGACCTGCCCGACAAAGCGGGCGTCAACGACGCAATCGACTACCTGATCTATCTCTCAGGCATCGAAGAGGGTCTGGCAGACGACGAGGCGGGACGTCTCATATCGCACGAAGAGCTGATTGAGCGCATCAAGACGGGGCGCAAGTAAGATGGACAGACCGGGCCGTTCGCGATCTTCGCGCCATCTACGACTACGTATCCGCAGACAATCTCCCGGCCGCCATGGGGCTTGTCGTTGACCTGGTTTCGTCCACGGAGCGGCTTCGTGATTTTCCGCAGTCCGGCCGCGTCATCCGGCGCTTCGAGCGAGAGGGCGTTCGTGAAATCATCGTCCGTCCTTACCGCATCGCATATCGAGTGGTCGGCGATGAGGTTCGCGTCTTGAAGGTACATCACGGAGCGCGGCTGCTTCACAGTCGGGACATCGCAGAGCAACAATAAGCGATGGACTTCGATGCGTACATGAGAGAGCTGGCGGATGGGTCCGTCCGTCTCAAAGTGTCCAGCCTGGCGCGGCTGTCCGGTCTGACCCCGGAGCGGGCGATGGAGCTCGCGAAGGCCTGGTTGGCTATAGATGTGCGCCGGCGGCGGCGAGTCGTGCAGGAGTTGATCGATCTGGCAGAGGACAACGTTGAATTCAATTTCGATGCTGTGTTCTTCCGCGGGCTGGAAGACGAGGATGCGGATGTGCGCCTGGAGTCCGTGCGCGGTCTCTGGGAGCACGATGGCGCGAAGCTGATCGAGCCGCTGATCCGTGTCGTGGATAACGACCAGAATGCGGCTGTGCGGGCCGAAGCCGCCCTGGCGCTGGGCCGCTTCGTCGTGCTGTCGGAAGCAGGAAAGCTGCGGGAGAGCCACTTCCAGAGCATCGAGGCCGCGCTCCGTCGGGTGCTGGACAACGAAGCCGAAGTCGACGAGGTGCGAGCGCGTGCCCTGGAGGCGATCGGCGCGCACGACGAGAGCTGGGTGCGCCAGGCCATCCGCGAGGCGTATGAGAGCGGTATCCGGCGCCTGAAGGTCAGCGCCGTCCACGCAATGGGCCGCAGCTGTGAATCGCGCTGGCTGCCTCTTGTTCTTCGAGAGCTCGCTCATGAGGAGGCGGAAGTCCGTTACGAGGCGGCGGTGGCCTGCGGGTCTCTGGCGGATGAAGGGGCGGTCCCGCACCTGGCTAGACTGGTCTCCGATTCCGACGAACAGGTGAAGCAGGCCGGCATCGCCGCTCTCGGCGAGATAGGCGGCCAGGCGGCGAAGGACGCTCTTCGGGAACTGGTGGACAGCCCATCTCCGGCCGTGCGGGACGCCGCGTTGGCAGCGCTGGCTGAGATCGACTTCGAAGAAGACCCCTTATCAGTCAAGTACCGGATTTGAGAGCACTCGGTTAGAGCGTGGCAGCTAAGGAGGGTGAACAACCGCCTCCCCGCTCCACCACCGGCAGGGCCGGCCGCCGGAGCGTGCAAACTGCGGTCTCCGCTGGCGGCATCGTCTACCGCCGCGTACCCTCTGGCTTGGAGATCGTGATCTGCGGGCGCGATGCCGACGGCGTCTGGGGACTACCCAAGGGTACGCCGGACGCCGGCGAGTCGCTGGAGCAGACCGCAGTGCGAGAGGTGACGGAGGAGACGGGACTGCAGGTGCGGGTGCTGGGCAAGATTGGTGTGGTGGAGTACTGGTTCTCGCGGGAGGGCGTCCGCTACCACAAGTGGGTGCATTATTACCTGATGGAGGCGATCGGCGGCAGCACTGAAGAGCACGATGTCGAGTATGATAGGGTGGAGTGGTTCCCGCCGGAGGGCGCCCTGAAGACGTTAAGCTTCAAGAACGAGGTAGAGATGGTGGCGAAGGCGCGGGCAATCGTTGAGGGAGAGTCATGAGCGCGTTCCCTGACGATGATGTAGTAGCGCGCGGTCACCGGACGATCATTCGCCGCAAACGGATGCGGGACGCGGCGGACGAATACCGCTGGCGTAGCGATCTGGAGTTGGCCCAGTTCGACGCCTCGCATCCGGTTCAGGCCCCGTTTGACACCTACGAGCGCAACTGGGGGTTCGACTACCGCTTTACGGACATGCCCGGGCGCTCCTTCGCCATCGAGGACGAGAACGGCCGCCACATCGGCAACATCATGTACTACAACATCGATAGCGAGCGCGCAGAGGCGGAGATCGGAATCAGCATCGGGGAGCGCGGCTACTGGTCCCAGGGCTACGGCTCCGACGCGTTGCAGTCGATGGTGCGCATCCTGCTGCAGCGGGGCGACCTGAGGCGTCTCTATCTGCACACGCTGGACTGGAACGGGCGAGCGCAGAGGGCGTTCCGCAAGGCGGGCTTCGAGGTCTGCGGCACGTCGTGGCGATCCGGGCACATGTTCCTGGTGATGGAGATGCGGCGGGAGTGGGTGGAGTCCCGGCCGCTGCCCCGCGAGGCCGTGGCGTGACTGACTGACGCCACAGTCCCTGATCGGTTAGCTTGCGGTGGCCTGCACCGGCCTGCCTGGTATCTCTAGATCATTCGGCGGCGGCGCCGGATTGGGGATGCCCGCTAGCAACTGGTTGGGCACCAGCGTGGCCAGCTCGTCCATCCTCCACTTGCCGTCTTTCGTTATCTGCCTGATCTGAGTTTCCTCATGCGCCAGGGAGACCACGCCGCCGGAGACGTGGAAGATCTTGCCGTTGACGTTCCAGGCGTCGTCCGTGCACAGCCAGACCGTCATCGGCGCGACATGCTCGGGCGTCGCCTCGACCAGGCGCTGGGCGGACTGCGGCGTCTGCCCCATGCCGCGCTGCGCCCTGATTTGACGGGTCGTGTCCGGGACGGCGGCGGTCATGCGGGTTATGGCGCCGGGGGCGATGGCGTTGCAGGTGACGCCGTAGCGGCCCATGTCGCGGGCGACGACGCGGGTGAGCCCGGCGATGCCCGCCTTGGCCGCGCCGTAGTTGGCCTGGCCGGAGTTGCCCCGCAGGCCTGAAATCGATGAGAAGTTGACGATGCGCCCGTAGCGCTGCTGCCGCATGAGCAAGGACGCGGGCCTGATGGTGTTGAAGTGCCCCTTCAGGTGCACGCCGATGACGGCGTCCCACTCTTCCTCGCTCATGTTGAAGATCATGCGGTCGCGCAGGATGCCCGCTACGTTGATCAGGATGTCGATGCGGCCAAAGGTGTCCGCGCACTGCTGAACCATGCGCTCGCCGCCGTCCGAGGTGGCGACGCTGTCGTAGTTGGCGACGGCGCTGCCACCGGCGTCGCGAATCTCGGCAGCGACCTGCTCTGCCGGGCCGTTGTCGTGCCCGGTGCCGTCCACGCTGACTCCCGGGTCGTTGACGACGACGTTGGCGCCTTCCT
>JBGPMY010000131.1:0-5590 GCA_041487235.1 Dehalococcoidia bacterium | reverse complement strand
CGCCATTGGCGCTGGTACATCTGCGCATTACAATAGGGGCGGTTGGGTATAAGGCTTGCCAGAGGAACGTAAGATGGTGACCAAGCAGACGGTCAACGAGAATCGTGTCTACTACAACTTCCAGGGCCGGATGCCCCCCGTTCAACTGGAGCGCGATCCGGCGCCCCTCCCCGTCGGCGACACCGAACCTCGGCAGATCACTGACACTACCCTGCGCGATGGCGCCCAGGACGCGCGTTTCGCCCTCTTTCCCAACGAGGCCCGGCTGCGCTACGTGGACCTCCTGCACCGGCTGGACAACGCCAGCGGGCGCATCCACTCCATCGAGACGTTCATCTACCAGCGGCGTGATCTGTGGGTGCTGGATAAGCTGCTGGAGCGCGGGTACGAGTACCCCAAGATCACGACCTGGATTCGCGCCAACCCCAAGGACGTGAAGGAGCTGTACGAGGCCAGCCAGGGCCGCGTCAAGGAGACCGGCATGCTGGCGTCCTCCTCCGATCATCACATCTTCGACAAGCTAGGCTATCGCAGCAAAGAGGAGGCGGTCGAGAAGTACCTGAAGCCGATCCTCACGGCGTGCGAGTACGGCATCACGCCCCGCGTCCACCTGGAGGACACGACCCGCGCCGATATCCACGGCTGGGTGATCCCGTTCGTGCTTACCGTGCTGGAAGCGACGGAGGGGCGGGCCAAGTTCCGGGTCTGTGACACGATCGGCTGGGGGGTACCGGACCCTTACGCCGCTATGCCCCAGGGCATCCCGCAGCTAATATCGACGCTGTTCCGGGAGACGGGGGCCGAGCTGGAGTTCCACGGCCACAACGACTTCGGTTACGCCACCGCCAACTCGCTGGCCGCCTGGCGCTATGGCTGCCGCAAAGTGAACGTCGCCTTCGCCGGGCTGGGCGAGCGCACCGGCAACACGTCGCTGGAGCAGATGATCGCGGCTTACATTCGCTTCTACGGCGACCCGGGTTTCGACCTGACGGTCCTGCCGGAGATGGCGCAGCTTATCGAGGAGAACCTGACGCCGATACCGCACAACGCCCCCATCGTCGGCGAGGTGTTCGCCACACAGGCGGGCATCCACCAGGCCGGCGTGGCGCGACAGCAAGACGCCCCGGGCGGCCTCATCTACCTGGCTTACGACCCGGCGTTGGTGGGTCGCAGGGAAGCTGAGCGCAGCCTCATGGGCGCCATGTCCGGCTCTGAAGGGATCGTCTCGATCCTGAACGCAGAGGCCGAACGGCGCGGCCTGGAGGTCCGCTTCGCCGCCACCAGCCGCGTAGTCAAGGAGATATACGACCGCGTGCAGGCTGCCTATGACGGGGAGTATGACCCGGACACAGACCAGTGGACCGGCTACCGGACGACGTTCTTTACGCCAGAGGAGATCTGGCGAATGGCATCTGCCAGCACGGCTCAAAAGGACGGGGGCTAGAGACTTGACGGCTGGGGCCAGACTCCCGCTCTTCAGCTGCGTGCCTGACTCGCTCTCCCATCTGCGCACCGGCTTGGAAACAGCTTTGAGGATGGGAGGTGTCCCGTGCCTTATGCTCTGATAGCCGGCTGGGGCATGTACGTGCCTCCCAGAGTAGTGACGAACGACGCCTTTGAGCGCATGGGGCTGGACACATCCGACGAGTGGATCGCGACCCGCACCGGTATCCAGCAGCGGCGTCTGGTGGGACGCGACGAAGCGACGTCAGACCTGGCGGTGATGGCCGCGCAGCACGCGCTGCAGGTCGCCGGCGCGCACGTGGGCGATATCGACCTGGTGCTGGTCGCCACCTGCACTCCGGACCAGGTGATGCCCTCTACGGCATCGATAGTTCAGGACCGGTTGGGCATCTCCGGCGCGGGGGCGCTGGACCTCAACGCGGCCTGCGCCGGCTTCGTCTACGCCCTGACGATGGGGGCAGGCCAGATCGAGTCCGGGCGAGCGAAGCAGGTGCTCGTCATCGGCGCGGACGCCCTTTCCATCCACCTCAACTGGAAGGACCGCAGCACCTGCATCCTGTTCGGCGATGGCGCGGGCGCTGTGCTGCTGCGGGCCAGCGACGAACCAGGCGTGCTATCGACCACCATGGGATCGGACGGCTCCGGGGCCGGGCTTCTGTCCATTCCCGGCGGCGGTTCCCGGCTGCGGACGAACGGTAATGGCGCGTCCAACGGTGACAGTTACTTGCAGATGAACGGACCGCAAATCTTTCGCTGGGCTACGCAGATGATGACGAAGGCCGCCGAGCGCGTGATGCACGCTTCCCGGTTGAAGGCAGAACAGATCGATCTGTTCATCCCTCACCAGGCGAACATGCGCCTCATAGAGGCCACTGCCAAACGGCTGGGCCTGCCGCTGGAGCGCGTCTTCGCCAACGTGGCGCGGTACGGGAACACCAGCGCCGCCTCCATCCCCATCGCCCTCTGTGAGGCGATCGAGAACGGCCTGGTGAAGCGCGGGGACAACATCGTCCTCACCAGCTTTGGCGCCGGCTTATCCTGGGCCGCAGCCGCCGTGCGCTGGGGCGTCGACGTGCCGTCCCACGTGCCGCCCTGGACGCCGCTCCGCTGGCGGCTGGAGACAAGGATCGCCGCGGTGCGCTCAGCGATCCGCCGCCAGGAGCGAAAGGTTCGTGCCTCGATCGACGAACGCCTGCACAGAGACGAGGGCTAGCGCCGAGCGTGGGCCTGGTCGGTGGCGGGCTACCGCCGCGCCACCAGAAGGTCGGTGCGCTCGCCCCATTTCTGCAGGAAGCGGTAGAAGTTGCGCTTGCTGAGGCGCTCGCGCTCGATTGGGGGGGTGAGCGACCACTCCACGTGGTCATGGCGGGTGACCGGCAGACGAGTACCGATGACAGCGCGATAGCCGCGGCTGCGCACGGCGAAGCTGAAGTCCAGGTCCAGATGGCGGTAGAAGCGATACTTCTCGTCCAGGAAGCCGACATCTCGTAGGACATCGCGGCGGAAGGCCATCAGGTAACCCTCCACGGCGTCCACGTCGCCGGACGTCTTCGCCTCCTCAAAGGAGCGTAGATCGCCGCTCACCACGCCCCAGCGCCCTGCAATGCCGACGGTCTCGTCCGCCAGCATCTTCGCCAGCCGGAGGAATACGTCGCCTTTCACCTCCACGCTGGTATCGATGAACAGAACGTAGCGGCCGCGCGCCTGCCGCAGGCTGATGTTCCGCCCGGCTGCCGAGCCCAGGAAGTGGTCGGCGTGGAACACTCGCACGCGCTCGTCGCCGCCGGCTAGGTCGTCGATGTGATGTCCGCACTCGTCCTGAAAACCGTTGTCCACAACGATGATCTCGGCTGGTCTGTCGCCGAGCCACGTGCGGACTGAGGTCAGGCAGCGGCTCAGCTCCTCGCAGCCCTGGCGCGCCACGATGCTGACGGTGAAGTCCAGATCCTCTGGCTGCTCCAGCAGCGAATCCACATCGGCGCTGGACGAGATGTTGGGTTCCTCTTGCATCCAGGCCGGCAGAGGCCAGGCCTGTGTTCCGGCGAGCGTGTCCCGCAGCTCGTAGCCCATCTCTTGCAGATGGCGGCGCATGACGTCGGCCTGCGCGTACTCCTTCTCCTGCCGCAGACCGTGCCGTTCGCGCAGCGTCGCCTGTACTTCGGCGGGTGGCTCCACCGGCCTTGGCGCTTGCATCAGGTCCAGCCCCAGCCACCGGTCGAAGTCCATGAGCAGCTCCCGTTTGATGGGGCCCGGCAGCCTCGAGCGGGCGACGCGCCAGACGACCGCCAAGGCGTTTGGTAGATTCAGATCGTCGGCCGCGGCTGCCCAGAACAGACGGCGCAGCCGCTCGCCCTCTAGCCGCGCCTTCTTGGTGACACGCCCATCCGCCTCTTGCAGCTTCAGCCGCAGGCGGCGCAACCCCACCTGGGCGGCCCGCAGCGACGAGATAGTGAAGTTCAAGCGGGAGCGGTAGTGGGCGGTGGCGCAGAGGTAGCGGAAGGCCAGCGGCTCGAACCCACGCCGCTCCAGATCGGCGATGGTGTACACGTTGCCGGTGGACTTGGCCATCTTGAGGCCGTCTACCAGGAGGTGCTGCCCGTGCAGCCAGCAGCGGACATGCTGCCTTCCCAGTGCGGACTCGCTCTGGGCGATCTCGTCTTCGTGGTGGGGGAAGATGTTGTCGACTCCGCCGGTGTGGAAATCGATCTCTGGACCCAGGAACTTCCTCACCATAGCTGAGCATTCGATGTGCCAGCCCGGGAAACCGTCGCCCCAGGGGCTTGGCCACTTCAGGGCGCGGCCCGGTTCCGCCGCCTTCCAGAGGGCGAAGTCCCGCTGGTCCCTCTTCAGCGGATCGGCCTCGACACGGACGCCCTCCTCCAGCCCCGTGGCCCGCTGCCCGGATAGCTTTCCGTAATCGGGCAGCCCGGCGACATCGAAGTAGACGTTGCCACTGACGACGTAGGCGTGACCCTTGTTTACAAGGACACGCGTCAACTCCACCATCTCAGGGACGTTTTCGGACGCCCTGGGAAAGACGTGCGCGGGGAGGATGTTCAGCTTCAACTCGTCGCACAGGAACGCCTCGGTGTAGAACTGGGCGATCTGCTGCGGTGTCTTGCCCTCAGCCAGGGCCGCCGCGATGACCTTGTCTTCGCCCCGCTCCAGCATCTCCTGTCGCATATGACCAACGTCGGTAATGTTCTTGACGTGGGTCACCGTATAGCCCTGAGCTTCAAGAAGACGCCGAAGCCAGTCAGCCAGAAGGTATGAGCGGAGGTTGCCGATGTGCGCGTACCGGTACACGGTGGGCCCGCACGTGTAGACCTTTACGCGCCCGGGTTCCAGAGGGGCTATCCGCTCTTTGCAGCGGGTCAGCGTGTTGAACGTCTGCACAGTGACTCTTTCCGGCTCGGACATCGGCCGTAACCTGCCAGCTGAGGTCAGGGAGAGCAGGACGAACTGCCCCGCTAGTCAGCTGATCTCTCAGCCATGCTCGCCCTCCCAGCCTATCTCTACGTCCCCGTTGTCCCAGATGATCACGGGCACTGAAAAGGCGTACTTCAGCGCCTCGTCCCACCATTCCGTCTTCTCGTCCACGCGCCGCTCCTCGAACTCGGTTCCGCGTTGGCGCATGGCGGTCATCGCCTTATCACAGGTGGGACAGTTGCGGAGGGTGTAAATGACGGTGTTACTCACGGGGCGACCTCTGGCCCATTGTAGCACCACACCTGCGCGGGCCGGCGGGTGATCATACCTTGATCTCCTTCCAGCGGCCCTGCCGGAAGCGCAGGAACATCAGCAGCGCCCTGATATTGATGTCGATAATCGCGGCCACCCAAGCGCCCGGCACTCCGAGGCCGAAGGTGATCGCCAAAAGGTAGGCGGGGACGAGCCGCGCGATCCACGTTGAGCCCGCCATGATTACCAGCACGGCGCGAGTATCGCCGGCCCCGCGCAGAGCGCCGCCCAGCGACAGACTGACCGCCAGGCCGGGCATAGCGAAGGCGAAGATGAACAGGAGCTTGCGGCCGATGTCCACGACGTCGTCGGCTTTGTCACCACCCACGAACAGGCCGGTAATATCGCCGCCGAAGATCATCATCAGGACGCCCAGTGCGCACAT
>JBGPMY010000130.1:0-5609 GCA_041487235.1 Dehalococcoidia bacterium | reverse complement strand
CGCGTCGCGGGCTACGCCGCCTGCACGTCTGGGCGCCTCCACGGTCATCGAGCGGCTGGGTTAGCCGGCTGCCCTCGTTAGCACCCCGCCAGCATCGCCTCAGCCATCTCCAGGTGCTTGGGCATGCCGATCTGGCGGTACATGGCGATGGCTTCCGCCAGGAGCTGGCGGGCCTTGTCGCGGTCCCCGGGGGCGTCCCGCTCGATCAGCATCTGGGCGTAGAAGCGTCGCACCTCCGGCTGCTCGATGACGATGGGGAGCTCGTGGGCCTGGCGCAGGGCCGTCTGATAGTGCGCCTCCGCCTTCTCCCACTGCCGTCCGGCGGCCGCCGCTATGCCGGCCACGGTCTGGAGCAGCCTCGGCTCCAAGTTACGTATAAGGGAGCCGGTCTTTTCGATCGCCTCGAGGACCAGAGGGTAGAGCCTCGCCGCCCTCTCCGGTCGCCCGCTCACGGCCAAGGCTTCCGTCACGGACAGTAGCAACGCCCAAGAGCCCAGTGTGTTGGCCTGACCTCTGCGGGGCAGGAATTCCTCAACCTTCGTGCGCCGCATCTGCCGTAACATCTGCCATAGCATTCGCACGCTGAGACCGGAGAACCTAGCCGCGCCTAGCAATCCCAGGACTAGAGACACTAGCCGCCGGAGCCCCACCTGAACCGGCACGTCTCCCCTCTTTTCGCGCAGGAGCGCCAGCCCCTTTCCTCCGTTCTCCGCATAGGCCTTGGCCAGGAGCAGGCTAGCCCATAGGGTGCCCCTGTTCATCCCCGGGAGCTCCAGCCTGGCCCCCTGCTCCAGGTTCCGGAGCGCCTGTTCCCAGCGTCCCCTCCAGAAGTCCCCCAGGCCCAGGAAGGTATACGACTCCCCCACGGGCTGGAAGGCGGACAGGCGGAAGTCCTCCTTTGCGAATGCCTCAAAGCCGCCGATGTCACCGGTCAGCAAGAGCTGTCTAAACGCTCTGAGGCGCCCGGCGATGATTAACGCCCCCAGGTGCCCCAGACGGTCAGCCAGAGGCTGCAGCTCAGCGCCGATGCTGGCAGACTCCTCCAAGCGGCCAAGGGCTAGCAGGGCTATCTCCGTGACCCAGAGGGCATCTGCGAGGTCCCACGGGTCGCCCGCCGGCCGCAACAGATCCGAGGCCGCCAGCCCTGCTTCCGCTTGTTCCCTCATCTGCCCATAGCAAAAATGGTGGACGGCCTTATATCCCATGACCCTTCCCAGCAGGTGCTGGTCGCCGATCTGCTGGGCCAAAGCCAGGGCCCGGTCAATCATCCCGTTCGCGGGTTCATAGAAGCCCGCCAGGCTGAGGGTGACGCCACCAACGCAGAGAAGAATGCAGCGCTCCGGAGTCTCCCGCTTCCCGATGCTGGCCAAACCGCGCTGGCTCAGTTCCAGCGCCTCTAAATAGCGCTGGCCCCACAGAAGTTGCCGCGTGATCGTGGCGTAGATGCGCGCGGCCGCGTCGGCATTACCCAGCGCTTCGTGAGCCCGCAGTGATTCCTGCCAGTCGGCCAGCGCCTCCTCCCAGCGGCCGAGGCTGCGTAGCGCCAGGCCGCGCTTGTACAGAAGGTCGGCGCGGCCGCGCCGGTCGTCGGCCGGCTGCAGGGCGAGCGCGTCCTGGTAGTGGCGCAGCCCCTCCTCGTAAGCCGCCGACGAGAGGGCCCTATCACCGGCCAAACTCAAGTAGTGCGCCGTCTTGGCCGGGTCCGCGGTCGCCCCCGCCTCGGCCAGGTGATAGGCCACGTCCGGGGCGTGTTCGTGCTGGGCGTACGTGTGCGCCTGCTCCATCTCCAGGGCGGCCCGCAGGTGCAGGCGCTGCCTCCTGGCGGCGGAGACGCCGCTCAGCAAGGTCTGGCGGATCAGCTCGTGGCTGAACCTGAAGGTGACCTCGGGACCCTCGGAAGCGGAGGTGAGCAGCTGAGCCCGCTCCGCCTCGTCGACGGCGTCCAGCAACGCGTCGCCGTCCATCTCACTCAGGGCGGCTAGCAGGTCGAAGCTGAAGCTGCGGCCGAGGACGGCAGCGGCGGTGAGCGCGCGCCGTACGTCCTCGTCCAGCCGCTCCAGGCGGCGGTCGATGACCAGTCGCAGCGTGTCGGGGACGTCTGTGTCGCTGACGGCCAGGCCGGCGCGCCAGCCCCCTTTCTCGTCGAACAGCCTCCCCTCTTCGGCCAGGTGCTTCAGCACCTCTTCGACGAAGAAGGGGTTGCCCTCGGTCTCGCTGAAGATGACGTCCACCAGCGGCTTGGGCGGCTCGCGGCCGCTGAGGGCCCGCAGCATAGCCGCCACGCCCGCCTCCGGCAGGCGCTTGACGCTGATGCGGTGGGCCAGCCGTTGCCTGGTCAGCTCCTCCAGCCCCCTGGCCAGCGGCGAGCCGGCGGCGACCTCCATGTCGCGGTAGGTGGCCAGGACGAGCACGGGCATCTCGCTGAGCTGCTGGGCGATGTGCAGCAGCAACAGCATGGAAGAGTCGTCGGCCCACTGCAGGTCGTCCAGGACCAGGAGCAGCGGCTGCGCTCGCCCGGCCCGGGCCACGAAGTCGCGCACGCCGTTGAACAGGTAGCGGCGCTCCTGCTCCGGCGGCAGCTCCGGCGGCGATGGTATATCCGGGAAGGTGCGCCGCAGCTCCGGCACCAGCTTCGCCACCTCCGGCGCCGACTCGCCCAGGGCAGCGCGCAGCGCCTCCGGCGGCACCGAGCGGCCGGCCGCCTCCAGCATCTCCACGAAGGGGATGTAGGGCGGCGCGCCGGTCATCTCGTAGCAGCGGCCCGTGAGGGCCAGCATGCCCCGCTCCCTGGCCTCCGCGGCCACCTCCTCCGCCAGGCGCGTCTTTCCCACCCCCGGCTCGCCGCCGATCATCACCAGGCTCCCCTGCCCGGAGACCGCCCGCTCCAGATAACCCCGCAGCTCCTCCCGCTCCGCCTCGCGACCGACGAACGGCGTCCGCTCGGCCAGGACGGGTGCGGCGATCGGCGCAGCCTGCTGTTGCCAGACCACCTCGAACAGACGCCAGCGCTCCGGGAAGCCCTTCAGGCGGAAGCGCCCGCGGTCCAGAAACTGGACGTCCTTGGCCGGGCCCAGCAGCGCCTTAATAGTCTCCGAGACGAGAATCTGACTGCCTTCAGCCTTGGCGGCGATGCGCGCGGCGGCGTTAACTGCCGCGCCGAACAGGTCGGCCTCCTCCCGGATCACCTCGCCGGTGTTCATTCCCACTCGCACCCGCGCCCGCTGTTCCGGAGGCTGTCTGCCGTTGTGCTCGTCGATGGCGCGCTGGATGCCGATGGCGCAGGCCACGGCCCGCCGCGCGGAACTGAAGGCCACCATGAAGCCATCGCCGGTGCCCTTGACCTCGTGGCCGCCGTGCTCGTCGATCTGGTGGCGCACTAGCTCCCGCTGGGCGCGCAGTATGGCCTGGGCCGCCTCGTCGCCCCGACGAGTAGTCAGGTCGGTGGAGCCTTCGACGTCCGTGAATAGGACGGTGACCGTGCCTTCGGGTAACCCTTCGGCCATAAACCCCTGTCCTGGGAATGGTGCAAGTATACTCGGCGCGCGTAGCGCTTGCCAGCGGTTACCTTGACGCGCACGGAAGGGTCTGCCACAATCTGAATACGGTCGGGCGTCCCGACCGGCTTTTGTAAGGCGCGCGGAAGAACCCATGTACGTCATCGGTCTCACTGGAGGCATCGGCAGCGGCAAGTCCACAGTCGCCGAGGTGCTGGCGCAGGAGGGCGCTGTTGTCCTTAGCGCTGACCTGGTGGGCCACGAGGTCTACCAGCCGGGCCGCCCCGCCTGGCAGGAGATCGTGGACGCCTTCGGGCGGGATGTAGTGGCGGCGGACGGCACGATCGACCGCAAGAAGCTAGGGCCCATCGTCTTCGCTGACCCCAAGAACCTGGCCCGCCTCAACGCCATTACGCATCCTCGCATGAAGGAGCTGATGCGGGAGAAGCTGGTGGAGCTGGAGTCGAAGGGAATTCCGCTTGCCGTGCTGGAGGCCGCCCTCCTGTTCGACGCCGGCTGGGACGACCTGGCCGACGAAGTGTGGGTCACTGTCGCGCCGCCCCAGGTGGCCGCGCAGAGGGCCGCCCAGCGCAGCGGCATCCCCGTCCAACAGGTGCTGGAGCGCATCATGAAAGCGCAGATGGCCGACGCCGACCGGATCAGCCGCTCAGATGTGGCCATCGACACGGACTGCGAGCTGGAGGAGACCCGCCGCCGCGCCAGGGCAGAATGGGCGCGCCTGAAGGAGCGTCTGGCCGCGGCCTCGGCGATGCCACCTGCCTCGCCGGCAGGCGGGTCGGCGCGGAAGCGCGTTTGAATGTATGCTAGGAGTAGAATCAAGGAACAAGGAACAAGGAACAAGGAACAAGGAGCCAGGAACAAGGAGCGTGAAACACCATCGCAGAGATGTGATTGCCTCGAGAAGGCGCGGCGGGAAGCCTGTCATTCTGAGCGGCCAGCCCCCGGCGCACGCAGTTCACGGCATCTTCGCGAAGGAATCTGGTGTGGGGCCTGCATCCGAGCGTTCCGCTATGATGATTCTGAGCGACTGCGAATTTCGTGGGCTGTTTCGACGACAAATCTGAGCGACGAATGTCGGCGAATGAAGGAAGCATAGCTAAATGACCAGCGAAGAGACTTATCGCCAGTACGCCATCGAGGAGTACACAGTCCACCGGGAGCCGTTCTACATCCCCGTGAAGGACGAAGTGGAGCTGTTTCAGGCGGCCTACGCCCAGAAGATTCCAGTGTTGCTAAAAGGCCCCACGGGTTGCGGCAAGACCCGCTTCATCGAACACATGGCGTACAAGCTGGGCCGTCCGGTGACCGCGATCAAGGACGTGACAGACGCCGGCGACGGTGAGATGCAGGGCCGGCCGCTGGTCACCGTCGCCTGCCACGAGGATCTGACGGCCTCCGATCTCGTCGGACGCTATCTGCTGGAAGGCGATTCCACCCGCTGGATAGACGGCCCGCTTACACGCGCGGTGAAGGCGGGCGCCGTCTGCTACCTCGACGAAGTGGTGGAGGCTCGCAAAGACACCACGGTGCTCATCCACCCCCTCACGGACCACCGGCGTATTCTGCCCATCGAGAAGCTGGGCCAGATCGTGGAGGCGCGGGACGGCTTTCTGCTGGTCATCTCATACAATCCGGGCTACCAGAGCGCGCTCAAGGACCTGAAGCACAGCACCCGTCAGCGCTTCATGGCGATCGAGTTCGGTTACCCGCCGCGGGACCTGGAGACCAGGATCATCGCGCACGAGAGTGAAGTGTCAGAGGCGGTGGCGACGGAGCTAGCCAAGCTGGGAGAGAAGGTGCGCCATCTGAAGGAGCACGGCCTGGCGGAGGGCGTGAGCACCCGGCTTCTCATTTACGCCGGGCGGCTGATACACGAAGGGATAGCGGCGCGGCGGGCTTGCCAGGTAGCCGTCGTCTGGGCGTTGACGGACGACCGCGACGTGCAGCGCGGCATCGAAGAGGTGGTGTCATCCATCTTTGAGTGATCTGACGCCTGTCATTCTGAGCGCCGACGAGGCCCGTCCGCAGTTGGGCGCATCTTCGCGAAGGAATCTGGCAGGGGGAGGAGAACCCGCGCGCTGCGCTGCGATAGGT
>JBGPMY010000129.1:0-5613 GCA_041487235.1 Dehalococcoidia bacterium | reverse complement strand
CTACGGCCTGGCCGACCTGCCCAAGCCCGACGAGATGCGCCGCATCGCGGAGCCCTGGCGACCGTATCGCAGCGTCGGCACGTGGTACATGTGGCGCAGCCTGGGCGTCGCGCTCCCGGAGCAGGGGCGGTAGGCGGCGCTCCTTGACACACCTCCCGTAACCCGTAAACTGGCATCATTCGCACCAGTCTTCGAGGGAGCATGTGAGCACGGCGAATCATCCGCTGCAGTCCGTCCTGAGGCTGACAAGAGCGCGCTATGAGGTCCCCATCGCCCGTCGGAACCTCTTGGCCGATAAGGTCAAGTTTCTGGCCGCGCTGGGCGGGGTGACGCTGGCCGTGCTGCTCATCCTGGTGGTGCAGAGCCTCTACCAGGGGATCAAACACGAATACGCATCTTTCATCGATACTCTTCCCGGCGACGCGTTCGTAGCCCAGAGGGGGATCAGCGGTATTGTCTTCTCCAACCCGTTCCTCACCCGCACTAACACTGCCGAAGTCGCCTCCATCCCCGGCGTCAAGGCCGTCCACCGCTTGTACGGCCGGATGGCGAGCTTCCAGGTGGAGGGCAAGGAGGTCAGCGTTTACGTCTGGGCGGTAGCCCCCGGTGGCGTCCTCACGCCCGAGCAAGAGCGGACGTTCCCCCGCCGCGGTACGATCATCATTGACCGCTCTCTGGCTGTGCGGGAAGGGCTGTCACCCGGCGACGTGATGCAGTATGGCGGCAACCCGTTCGTGGTGGCTGGCGTCGGTCCCGTGGGCAACATCCTTGTGGCCCAATTCGGCTTGATCCACCCCGACGACTACGCCCTTCTCTTTGCCAATCCCAGCGCCAAGTTCTTCCTGGTATCCCTCGAACCTGGCGCCGGCGCCGACACGTTAGCGGCGATCGCCCGGCGCGTGCCCGCTTCCTCCGTGTACAGTCGTGAGCAGTTCCTCAGCGTGGCGCAAGAGCCCGTGGGCGACTTTCTCCCCATCATTCGCGTTGTTGTGGTGCTCTCGGTGATCGTCGGACTGGCGCTGCTGAGCCTGATGGTTTACTCCGCCACGATCGAGCGCGCCCGCGAGTACGGCATCATGAAGGTCCTGGGCGCTTCTTCGTGGCGGCTTTACGGCATTGTGCTCAGCCAGAGCGCGCTGATCGCTCTGGCTGGCTTTGGCGCTGGGGTCGGCCTCGCTCTCGGCTTCAATCGAGTCGCTGGCGACATTGCCCCGGAGTTTGTCACCTACATTCGCTGGCAGGATATCCTGGCCGCGCTAGGCGTCACCGTCGGCATGACATTGGCCGCGGCTTACCTGCCGATCAACCGGGTAGCTCGCGTCGATCCCGCCAGCGTGTTCAGGGCCTGAGGAGGATCGAGCGCTGGTGCTTGAATCGAACGCTGGCGGCAAGGACGGCGTCATCCTCGAGGCGCGCGGGTTGACCAAGGTGTTCGGGTCCGGCGCAGCCACGGTCAGAGCCGTGGACGGCGTCGACCTCACTGTCTCCCGCGGCGAGATAGTCCTCATAGCGGGCCCTTCGGGCGCCGGCAAGACCACGCTCCTCACCATGATAGGCGCCGTCCTCAGGCCAACCTCTGGCTCCGTCAGGATCAACGGACACGACATAACGTCGATGAAGGAGTCCCAACTGCCGCGAGTCCGCCGTCACTGGTTGGGCTTCGTCTTCCAGACGTTTAGCCTCCTGGAGTCGCTGAGCGCCCTGGAGAACGTCGAGGCTGCTCTCAACTTCGCCGGCGTGCGCGGCAGAGCAGCCCGGGAACGGGCCAAGCGCCTTCTCCTGGACATGGGGATGGGGAACCGCCTCCACTTCATGCCCCGCGTCCTTTCCGGCGGCGAGAGGCAGCGGGTCGCCATCGCTCGCGCCGTCGCCAACGACCCGCTGCTGGTCCTGGCCGATGAGCCGACCGCCAACCTGGACTCTAAGCACGGCCATGACGTCGTCGTCCTTCTGCGCGACATCGCCAAGAAGCAGGATCGCAGCGTCGTGATCGTCTCTCACGACCACCGCATTCGGGAGGTGGCCGATAGGGTCCTCTGGCTGGAGGACGGGCGCTTCAAGGACGCCGGCGCACCCGCCGCCGAGCGCCTAGCCGCAGCGCCCTCGGCAGCGCCGCCTGATGATCAGGCCATCTCGCTGGGCTGACGGCGCGCGAGAACCCGCAGGGGCCCTGGGGTTCTGAGTTCTTGGTTCTGGGTTCTACCGTCGTTCCATCCGTGACCTGCGCTGGCGAATACGCTATCATTGCTAGACCAGATCGGAGGTCGCCATGAACGAAGTCGTGATCGCCGGCGCAGTGCGCACCCCCATCGGCACTTTCGGCGGCGCCTTCGCCGAAGTCACCGCAACCCAGCTCGGAGCGGTCGCTATCGCCGAAGCGCTGAGACGCGCCGGCGTCGCCGCGGACCAGGTGGACGAGGTGATCATGGGCAACGTCCTCTCCGCCGGCCTCGGCATGAACCCCGCGCGCCAGGCCGCGATGGCGGCCGGCATACCCGACAGCGTCCCAGCGATCACCGTGAACAAGGTCTGCGGCTCCGGACTTAAGGCCGTGGCCCTGGCCGCTCAGGCCATCATGCTGGGGGATGCAGATATCGTCGTCGCCGGTGGTATGGAGGGGATGTCCAGCACGCCCTACCTGCTGCCCAAGGGCCGCTACGGCTACCGCATGGGCCACGGCGAGCTCCTTGACCACATGATCAAGGACGGCCTCTGGTGCGCTCTCGCGGACTGTCACATGGGCAACACGGCGGAGAACGTGGCCCTGGAGCACGAGATCGCCAGGGCCGACCAGGACGAGTTCTCAGTTCGCAGCCAGCAGAAGGTCGCCGCCGCCTGGGAGAAAGGCGTCTTCGTCGAAGAGATCGTGCCCGTGGAGGTGCAGCAGCGCAAAGGAACGATCGTCGTCGATAAGGATGAGCACTTCCGGCCCGACACCAACATGGAGGCGCTCTCCAAGCTGAGGCCTGCTTTCGCCCCGGACGGCTCCGTCACCGCCGGCAACGCGTCCGGCATCAACGATGGCGGCGCCGCCGTCGTGGTCATGTCTCGAAGCAAGGCCGAGCAACTGGGCGTCAAGCCGATGGCCTCCATTCGCTCCTACGCCAGCGCCGGGGTGCCGCCGCGCATCATGGGCATCGGCCCGGTGCCGGCCACGCAGAAGGCGCTGGCCAAGTCCGGCCTCTCGCTGGATGAGATCGACCTCATTGAAGCCAACGAGGCTTTCGCCGCCCAGTCGCTGGCCGTTGGCCGCGAGCTGGGCTGGGACTGGGAGCGCGTGAACGTAAACGGCGGCGCCATCGCCTTGGGGCACCCCATCGGCGCCAGCGGCACCCGCATCCTGGTGACGCTCCTGTACGAGATGCGCCGCCGCCAGGCGAAGCGCGGCCTGGCCACCCTCTGCATCGGCGGTGGTCAGGGCATCGCCATGATCGTCGAGTCCGTCAACTAAAGGCAGACCTACTCGGCTCTGATATCAGATACTAGCCACTCCTCGCCCTGCCGGACGAACGAGACAGTTACTGGCACGGGCGGCCCTAGGATGCGAACGGGTCCACAACAGACTGTGTCCCTATCCAGGTTCGTAAGCCACTCCTGGCCCACGGGGTTCTGCATCAGGCCCATGCTCTTCGCCGCGTCCAGCAGGCTGGCATCCGTCAGAAGGGCTAGAGCGCCAGAATCGTCACCTGTGCTGAGGCGATAGACGAACTCGACGAGCGTGTTGTAGGCGGAGGGAATGACGCGTTCCGACTGCATCACGTAGATATCTTCTTGGCGGACCCACGTCTGTTCGAAGTAACGGTGGGGCCCGGGATTCGATTCGTGGAACAGCAGGCGCTTGGGGTCTTCCATCAGCATCCATGAGTCGCCAATGACCCGAAGCCTGTCGACTCCCTCGGCGATGAAATCGATGTCCGTATGCGCCAGATTTGTGATCTCAGGCACGCGAGCGTGCCATAAGACGTCCCATGAGCCGTTTCGGAGCGAGAGCAAGATGTAGGATTCCTGCGGGTGGCTCCCGCATAGAAGCACGCTGGTAATTGCCCCTAGATTGACGCCATCTTTCCCTGCAACCTGGCGCACAGTGGGCTGGGAGGATGCGTACTGGGGAAGTATCGGGTACGGAAGGCCAACGGCTCTGCCGTCCTTCCCCCTGGACACTAGTGTGGTGACGTTTTGCAGCTGCCATGCGCCGCCGTCCACCCAGGCGATGAAGTCGTCATACTGGCAAAGACCCCCTGGCTGCGCGACATCCACCAGCATCACGGGTAGCGGGCCTGCGACCGGCAGAACACCGGTACCCCACGCATTGTTGCTGCCGCCTAGACAGACTTGCACCGCGAGCGCAGCCGTCTGGACATCGTCAACAGGCGCCCCGCCGACGCAGTCCTGTATGACAGCCTCCGGGATCGGGGTCGCAGTTGGCATCACCGTAGTCACCTCGTCGAGCGCCGCCCCGGATAGGCTGCTTGGGGTTGCCACATCTCGCGGTGCCGCGCCCCCACCACAGGCGACCAGCACCAGCAGTGGGGCGAGCAACGCAGCGGCCGTGTGAATGCCCACAGCATGAATTAGAACGCTCGCGGATGGCACCAGATACTGAATGTGACACTGGCTCACATTGGCTGGGCAACATATTATCTCAGGCGGTATGTCCGAGACCGAAGTCTGCCTCCAGCTCCTTCTCCGCTGGCTGAACGAGGCCCACGATCGCAGGTTCCGCCTCGACCGGCGCGAGGACGGTACGGCCATAGCTTCCGATGACGCTACCCAGCTCGCCATCGAGGTGCGGCCGCTGCTCGGCCCTGGCCCAAACGAAGCCTGGCTCCAGACCCGCGACCGGCTCGAACAGCAGCTGTCCGCCGTCATACCGGGCGCGTACGCCCTCTGGGTTCCGGCGGGGGCGGAGCTGCCCGCCGGGGAGCCGGCGCTCTCCGAGTTCCTGGAGCAGATACGACAAGCGGCGCTGAAGCTCGGTCCCCACGAGCGCTCCCACGTACCCCTGCCCATCTCGCTCTATCTGAGGCAGAACAGCGAAGAGGGCGGAGTCGTCTCCGTGACCGGCGGCCTGAACCCTTACTGGGCGCGCTTCACCGAGCACGTGCGCGGCGCTTACGACCTGGATTCGACCCAGCTACACCGGCTGCCTGAATCGGACGAGCACCTGCAGGAGCTCCTAGACCGCATCGTCGAGCGCACCAAGCAGATAACGCCAGGTCAGTGGGCAACGATCGAGACGATCGACGCCTGGACGGTCCAGCGCCTTGCCGGAGACGGCGGTGTGACCGTCGTCGGTGTGCCGCCGGCGGAGGCCGAAGACGTTGGCCTCGCGGGGCGCCGCAACTTCCGCCGCATCCTGGTTGAGGCTGGCCCTAAACTGCTCACGACGGACGCCGACCTGCGGGCGCTCGCCGTCATCGGCTACTATCCGCGCCTGGACCAGGAGGGTGCGACGACCGCCCTGCGCGGCTACGACCCTACGCTGTACGCCGGGATCGATTTCGTCTGCCTGGTGGCCGACGGTCTGGTCAAGCCCCTGATCCAGCCGCTGAGCACAGCTTAGAACCGACAACCCAAACCGATCGGTCGGGCGGCGCGCCGGGTTCTAGGTTG
>JBGPMY010000128.1:0-5644 GCA_041487235.1 Dehalococcoidia bacterium | reverse complement strand
GGAAGCGGGCGTGGCGGTGCAGACCGGTCGATTCGGGGCCAAGATGCAGGTGGAGCTGGTGAACGAAGGGCCGGTGACGATAATCGTGGACAGCCAGGAGATGGAGCGACCGAGGCGCGCCCACGGGTGATGACAGGGGACCGTGTCACCCGTGCTACAATCGTTCCCGTCATGCGATATCACATCTGGACTGAAGGCTGCCAGATGAACGAGGCGGACTCCCAGAAGCTGGCCGCCGGGCTGGCCAAGCTGGGCTGGGAGGAGGCCGCCGCGCCGGACGAGGCGGACCTGGCCGTGGTCAACACCTGCGTGGTGCGCCAGAAGGCGGAGGACCGGGCCGCTGGCTACCTGGGCCGCCTGCGCCGCCTGAAGGACGAGCGCAGCGGCGCCATGCAGATCGCCGTGATGGGCTGCATGGTCGGCCCCCGCACGGAAGGCTTGCGCGCGCGCTTCCCGTACGTCGACGTCTGGGCGCGACCACAGAACTTCGAGGTGATCTTCCGGCATCTGCTGCCAGACTCGGACCTGGGAGGCGAGTTCTGGCCGGAAACCTTCCCCGAACCGAAGGGCCCCACGGCCTTCATCCCCGTGATCCACGGCTGCAACAAGTTCTGCACCTACTGCATAGTGCCCTACCGCCGCGGCCGCGAACGCTCGCGCACGATTGAAGACGTGGCCCGCGAGGTCGTCTCTGTGTGCCACCACGGTGTGCGCGAGGTGACCCTTCTGGGCCAGACGGTCGAAGCCTACGGCAAGGACCTGCCGGCGGGCGATTCCGGCGTGCGGCCCGACTTGGCGGACCTCTTCGCCGCCATCCATGACACGCCGAACCTGGCCCGTATCCGCTTCCTGACCTCATACCCACGCGACATGACGGAGCGCATCGTGCGCGCGGTGGCCGATCTGCCCAAGGTCTGCGAGCACTTCAACATTCCGCTCCAGGCCGGCGACAACGATGTCCTGGCCCAGATGCGCCGCGGCTACACGATCGAGGAGTACGTGGAGTGGGTGACGCGCATCCGCGACATCGTTCCCAGCGCGTCCCTTAGCACCGACGTCATCGTTGGCTTCTGCGGCGAGACCGAGACGCAGTTCCAGCGCACGCTGCAGGTTCTGGAACAGATCCGCTTCGACAAAGTGCATGTGGCGGCTTACTCGCCGCGTCCGGGCACCATCGCCTGGCGGCACCTGGAGGACACCGTGCCCCAGGACGAGAAGATGGGCCGGCTGCACGCAGTCGAGGCGCTGCAGGAATGCATCGCCACGGAGATCAACTCGGCGCTCGTCGACACCGTCCAAGAGGTGCTGGTGGAGGGTGTGAAGGACGGGCCGGACGGCCAGGCTGTCTTCAGCGGACGCAACCGGACCAACAAGCTCGTTCATTTTCGCGCGCCGACGGACGAGTGCCCAACCCTGGGCGACCTGGTGCCGGTGAAGGTCAGCAAGACCAGCCCCTGGTCGCTTCAGGGTCAGCTGATCGCGGCCGAACGCGCCGCTGCTGTCCCGGCTTAGCTCGTCCCATGAACCCCGCCTCATCCAGGGTCCGCTGGCGTAGGAGCGCATCATGACGCGCCCCTACTCAGGGCCGCTTCCGGATCGCCAGGTCGCCGTTCTGGTCGTCATCTTCACGGTAGACGGCGGCAGCCTGCAGGTCGTGCTCATCCGGCGCAGCGCACAGCCGTTCAAGGAGTCCTGGTCGCTGCCCGGCGGCCTCCTGAATGCGGGCGAGTCGCTGGACGAGGCTGCCGTGCGCAAGCTGGACGATGAGACCGGCGTGGCGGACGTCTTCCTGGAGCAGCTGTACACCTTCTCGGACCTCGATGGCGAAGGCTCCATCGCCGTCGCCTACTTCGCGCTCGTGGACATACGGCAGGCCCTGCTCGCCCGCCGCCGCGAGTGGCTGCCGGCCTGGTTCCCCGTGGACGGCCTGCCTCCGCTGGCCTTCCGTAACGACCTGGTGGTCGACTATGCCCTGCGCCGGCTGCGGGCCAAGCTGGACTACTCCAACGTCGCCTATTCGCTGCTGCCGGCGGAGTTTACCCTCTCCCACCTGCAGTCGACGTACGAGGCGATCCTGGCGCGGCCTCTGGACAAGCGCAACTTCCGCAAGCGCGTGCTCTCTCTGGGGCTGGTGACGCCCACGGGCCGCCGCGACAGCGAGGGGCGCCACCGACCCGCCCAGCTCTACACCTTCCGCGAGCGCAAGCCGGTGGTCTACTAGGGAGGCGCCGGCCCGGTGCCGGCGGCCAGCGCTGCCCAACGGGTAACAGTGCCGGGCGTAGACCTCCGCAACGGCCGGCGGCGGGGGAGTGACTGGCGGTTCTCCTTACGTTGGCGCATCATCGTCTTCCGGTCAGGGGCGGCCTGCCTGGTCCAGACCGGTGGCCTTCTCCAAGTTGTCTGTCACGAATGCCGGATCCGCCAGCTCGTCGACGCTCAGGAATAGGGCTGCTGTGATTTCTGCGCACGAGTCACCCAAACACGAGAGCTCCTGCGGTGCGCGTCGGCTGCGCGACGTGCCGACGAGCTTCTGCAGCTCGTGCGGGTCCAGGACGAACACGAAGACGCGATAGTAGCTGGGCATGCTGACGGGGAACCCCCACACCCCCTCGATCGGTGCGTAGCTAGATGGGTCACCAATAGGTGGAGGAGGGCTGGGGCAACCCACGTCTACAACCGGCGCCAGGGTGATACCGGCCCGCTGCCAGTAGGGGTGGCGCGCCACCTCCTGCAGCGCCGTCTGCATCGCCTCTTTGGCGTTTGCCGGGAGGGAGGCGGGGGCTGAGGTGACAGGGCTGGCAGAGTCGATGCAAATGGCAAGGCGGTCGCGGTTCGCGGTGATTAGCAGATTCCCGCTGGGCCCCACCAAAGGGCCTTCCTCTGCGGAACCGGACCCCTGGAACGTCACGCCGGCCAACGTCAGCACGCCCAGCGTCACCCCGGCGACAGCCGCCACGAAGGCCACTGAAGCCGCCATCCCCTTCCAGCCCGGTCTGTGTATGGTTATACGTCACCTCCGGCCGCTCCAACGCGGGTGCGTACGCTGCTATCGTACACCCGCTGGCAAGCCTGCCCGCAGCGTACGGGCGAGTCAGACGCTCGCTCGTCGGGACGATCTGGTAGGATAGCTCTTGATTGGATATGAGAGCACGTCTGCTCCGCCTGCCCGTGACGCTGCTGGCGATAACCTTGCTGGGGGCGCTTCCACTGGCCGGGTTCGCCTGCGGCGGCGATGACGCCTCCTCAGGCGGATCCCAATCTCCAGCCCCTACCGTCGTCCCGACGGCGGCTCCAGAGGAGCGGAACTACTTCCAGCAGCTCAAGTCGCGGCTGGACGATGTCCATCAGCAGGCGGACGCTCTCGGCGCCGCCCTGAACGCCGCCTTTGACCCGCAGCGCCCCGAACCAGAGCGCGCGGATGCGGGCATCGCCTTCGGCCAGCAGTACCAGAGTTACGCCGCGGACGCGCAGGCCAAGCTGAGCGCCATCGCCCCGCCGTCCAGCCTCAAACCGCTACACGAGGCGATAGTGGGCGCGGCCGGCGGCGTCGTTGATCTGGCGGGAAGCCTGAAATCGCGCCTCGCCTCCCGAACGGTGGTCACACTGTCTCAGTTCTCGGAGCTGTTCGTGGAGCTGGATGGCGCGACCCTGGAGGGGCGAGTCCGCGACGCCTGCTTCGACCTACAGGCGCAGGCCACGCGCAAAAGCGCTGACGTGGCCCTGGAATGTAACCGCTCCTAGTCCCGGTAAGGCGCGACCGCGCCGCATCACGGACCGTCGTCTGCCGCTGCTGCTGGTCCAGCAGTTCCACCACTTGCACTAGCCGACGCCCTTGAGTCAGGGAACTTTGACCCTCTGACCCTCTGACCCTCTGACCCTCTGACCCTCTGACCCTCTGACCCTCTGACCCTCTGACCCTCTGACCCCCTGACCCCCTGACCCTCTGACCCTCTGACCCTCTGACCCATGACCCAATTCCCATCTCTCTTGACCATTGACCCTCTACCGCCGACCCTATCCCCGTGACGACAGAGGCGCGCATCGGCTTTCTGCTCTTCTTCTTCGCCGTGTGGTGCTTCCTCGGCCTCTTCCCCTGGGCCACCGCTGCCGTGATCACCCGGGGTCGCGGCGCGCTGCTCGCGCTGCCGCTGGCCTTGGCTGGGGCCGCCGCCGCCGGCGTCCTCATCCCGGCTCTCGGCCTGCGCGATGCCACGGGCTTCTTCATCAGCCTGCCCGCCGCCCTCACCGGCAGCGCCCTCGCATCCGCGGCCGGCATCGCCTTCGCGCGCCGCCTCTACACACTCCTTCCCGGGAAGGATCGTCCCGCCGACTCGCCCGAACGACCGCCCGGCGAACCCTGACCTCCTGTCTCCTGTCTCCTGTCTCCTGTCTCCCGCCCATAGCCTCAGCGCCCAGCGCCCGCTAAACTCATACCGTCATGCCGGACCAACCTCCAACCTCCAACCTCCAACCTCCAATCCACTCCCTCTCCACGATGTGGTCACAGGGCCGCTTCCGGCGCGACGGCCGTGAGGGCGACGACATGGCTGCCTTCGCCGAGACCACCGCCCGCTTGGGCTTCCCCCACATCGAGATCAGCTACGTCATCCCGCCGGAAGGCGTGGAGACGCTTCTCGGCTCCAACCACGTGCGCGTCTCATCAGTTCATTCGCCCTGCCCGCGCGTTAGGACGCCGGACGGCCGCCTCTCCGACGCGCTCAACCTCGCCTCCCGCAAGGAAGACGAACGGACGCTGGCGGTAGAGCGTGCGAAGGTGACGATCGACTACGCCGCCCGCGCGGGCGCCCGCTACGTCGTCGTCCACCTCGGCGGGATCGATACCCCTATGTTCGAGGAGGAGCGCGAGCTGCGCCGCCTCTACGACTCCGGCGAGCGTGAAGGAGAACGGGTGGAAGGGCTGCGACGCCGAGCAATCGCGCGACGCCCAGAAGGTATGAAGAGCTTCTTTCCGGAGGCCCGCCGCTCCCTGGCCGAGATCTCGGAGCACGCCTCCGCGAATGGCGTCGCCATCGGCCTGGAGAACCGCTTCCACTACCACGAGTTCCCCGGCATCGACGAGATGCACGAGCTCCTCGCCGAATACCCAGCGGCTCTCGTCGGCTTCTGGCTGGACGTCGGCCACGCCGAGGTGCTGGACCGCCTGGGGCTGATCCCGAACCATCGCTGGCTCAACGAGCTGGCCAGCCGCTGCATCGGCGCCCACGTGCACGACGTAGACGGCCTGGCTGACCACCGCGCGCCCGGCCACGGCACCGCCGACTGGGAGCACGTCGCTCAGAAGCTGCCGCCGCACGTCCCCCGCATCTTCGAGATCAACCAGAAAACGCCGGAGGAGCAGGTGGCCGCCGCCATCCCCTTCCTCCGCCAGCGCGGCGTGTTGCCGCCTTAGGCATCCGGGGGAGGCTTCAGCCCGCCGCCCTTGACATCGTCCTGGCCCCCTGCTAGCATTCCGGTCACGCCCATGGAAACCAGCCTCGCTCGAACCGCTCACCGCGCCAGCTGTGTGACCGCGCTCACCTCGCGGTATGACCGCCGGCCTAATCGCATCACCGGCCGGGCCTGGGTGCTGGAGACCACCTAAAACAGACAACCGCGCAGAACTAGCAGGCCCGCCGTCCCTAGC
>JBGPMY010000127.1:0-5657 GCA_041487235.1 Dehalococcoidia bacterium | reverse complement strand
GGTGGTCTCCCAGGTTGACGCCAAGGTGATGACGGAGCTTCTGCTGTACCAGGACGGGAACCGCCGACTACCGGCCATCTCCGGCTACATGCGCGAGCGTTACCTCCATCGCGAGCGCTGGATCGGCGCCCTCAAGCAGACGAAGGCGCCCCTGCAGTTCGTCTGGGCGGACGGCGACCCGATCGCCAACGTCGGGCTGGGCCGGGCGTTAAGCAAAGAGGTACCTCAGGCCCGCTACACAGAGGTGGCCGGCTTGGGCCATTTCCTGCTTATGGAAGACCCGGCGGCCATCGCCAGCCACATTCGCCAGTTCATCGAACCAGCGTAACGCAACTCGCGGAACCCCTTTACTTCCGCATCTGTCAGCGGCTAGACTTCACGTGCGCCCCTGCCTACCGGACAGGCAGGCCTGCCGGCTGACCAGGCAGAGAGGAGTCGCCTTGCCCCCCAACGACGGCCTCAACCACCAATACGCAGACGTAAACGGCCTTCGCTACCACTACGTCCGCCAGGGCCCTTCGGCCCTTCGACCCGGCTCAGGACAGGCTTCGCTGAGGACAGGCTCCGGCCTTCCCCTTCTCCTCGTTCACGGCTGGCCCGGCTTCCACTACGAGTGGCATCTCAACATCGGCCCACTCTCGGAACACTTCGATGTCGTGGCCCCGGACATGCGTGGCTACGCCTACACCGATAAGCCGGATCTGCCGCCGGAGCAGGGCTACACGCCCGCCGTCTTCGCCGAGGACATCCGCGCGCTCCTGGACCACCTGGGCTGGGAGAAGGCCAGCATCGTCTCGCACGATTTCGGCTCCGTCTGGACCCAGCAGTTCGCGCGCACGTACCCGCAGATGGTGGATCGACTGGTCTTCTTTCAGCCCGTCTACCCGGGCATCGGGCCGCGTTTCCTGGAACCAGGCCGCGCTTTCGAGAGCTGGTATCTGATGTTCCACCAGCTCCCCTGGGCGGAGGAGTTGGTAGGCTCCAGCCGCAAGGCCACGGAGATATACCTGCGCCACTTCCTCTCCCACTGGTCCTTCGACAAGTCGTTATGGACAGACGAGGAGATAGCGGCGTACGTGGAGGCGTTCTCGCAGCCGGGCGCTCTGCGTGGAGGCTTCAACTGCTACCGGGCCGCCTTTCGAACGGCCGGACAGGCCCAGGGAGACCCGACGGTTCAAGCGCCCACCCTTGTCCTCTGGGCCGAGAACGACCCCGTCTTACCCGTGGCCTGGAGCGATAAGCTTGGCGACTTCTTCCCCAACCTGACGTTGCGGCAGGTGCCACAGGCGGGTCACTGGCTGATGCGCGAAAAGCCGGAGTTGGTAAACGAAACGATCATCAAGTTCTGCGCCAGAGGGTAAGACGCACCAAATGCGGCGGAAGGAGCAGACAACATGAAGATGGAGACGACGATAATGGCGCCGAGCATTCAGGCGCTGGCAGAACAGGCCAGACGGCTGGAGGAGATTGGCTACGATTCCGTGATAACGCCCGAGGCGGGTCACGACCCGTTCCTGCCGTTGATGATCATCGCCGAGCACACGCAGCGCCTGCGGTTCGGGACCGGCGTCGCCATTGCCTTTCCGCGCAGCCCCTTCGTGACGGCGCAGGCCGCCTGGGACCTGCAGCGCTACTCCGGCGGACGCTTCATGCTGGGGCTTGGCACGCAGGTGAAGGGGCACAATGAGCGGCGTTACTCCACGCCCTGGCCTTCGCCCCCGGGGCCGCGCTTTCGGGACTACATCCTCTGCCTGAAGGCGATCTTCAAGACGTTCCAGACGGGCGCCCGCCCGGACTACCAGGGGAAGCACTACCAGTTCACACTCATTTCGCCCTTTTTCAACCCCGGCGCCAACCAGGACGGCCATCTGCCCATCTACATCTCAGCGGTGAACCGCTACAACTGCCGGCTCGTGGGCGAGCTGTGCGATGGCATCCGCATGCACGGCTTCAACACCCTCAAGTACACCAAAGAGGTGATCCTGCCCGCCATCAAGGAAGGCGCGGAGAAGGCCGGCCGCAAGTTCTCCGACGTCGATATCGTAGGTGGCAGCTTCATCATCACCGGCAAGAACGAGGAAGAGGTGGAGAAGGCGAAGGCGCCCGTCCGCCAGCAGCTGTCCTTCTACGCCTCCACGCGCGTCTATCACCCGGTGCTGGAGGTGCACGGCTGGCAGGAGACCGGCCAGCAGCTGTTCCGGCTCTCCATGGAAGGGAAGTGGCCGGAGATGGCCAGCGCCATCACCGACGAGATGCTGGACGAGTTCGCGATAGTGGGTACCTACGACCAGCTGCTGCCCAAGATCAAGGAGCGCTTCGTCGGCCTCGTAACTACCATGGACTTCGGCTTCGGGGTGCGCAGCCCGGAGGACCACGAACGGCTGAACTACATAGTCCAGGAGCTGAAGAAATCGTAGACGCAGAATCCAGCTTCGCCGATCTCCCGGGCCGCGATAGTGACGGCGGCGCCCTGCGCATACACTTCCGCGATTGGGGCGGCAACGGCCCGCCACTGATACTCCTGCACGGCCTGGCCTCCAACGCCCGCATCTGGGACCTGACGGCGCCGTATCTTGTCCCCAACTTTCGGCTGATCGCCGTAGACCAGCGCGGGCACGGCCTGAGCGATAAGCCGGACCGTTACGCCTTCGAGGACGTGACCGGAGATATCGCCGCGCTCATCGACCAGATGGGGTTGGACAAACCGCTCGTGACCGGGCACTCCTGGGGAGGCAACGTGGCCGTGCAGCTGGCAGCGGACTATCCGGGGCAGGTCCGCGGCGTCATCCTGGTGGACGGCGGCTTCCTGGAGATATCTTCGTTTGATGGGATGACCTGGGAGCGGGCGGAGCAGATGATGGCCCCGCCGCCGCTGGACGGCCTGAAGCTAGACGTCTTTCTCAAAGCCGCCAGGAGCTGGTCGGGCCTGGGCGAGTTCTGGGACGAGACGATCCAGGAGATCGTGCTGGCGAACTTCGAAATCACGCAGGACCAGTCCATCCGACCCCGGCTAAGTCGGGCCAACCATATGAAGATACTGCGCGCCATGTGGGAGCAGCGGCCGTCCGCCCTCTGGGACCGTGTGGCCTGCCCGGTGCTCATGGTCCCCGCGCAGCGCGACAACACAGACCCGCGGAGCGACGTTTGGATGAAGGGCAAGATGGCCGCCATTGAGCTGGCGCGCCAGAAGCTATCGAGAAGCGATGTGGTGTGGATGAAGGACACGATCCACGACGTGCCTCTGCAGCGCCCGAAGGAGTTGGCGGGGATAATTACCGAGTTCGCCGCCGGATTGTCCTAGTTCTCGCGATCTTCCGGCTCTTCCGACTCCTTGGCCATGAACAGCCGGAAGACACGATCGAAGGAATCTTTGTCCAGCACAGGGTCCCGCCCGTCGAAGGACGCGCTCTCGATGAGCATATCCAGGAGGTCGCGCCCGTAGGAGGCGCGCGGCTTCAGATCGGGCTCGCTGTACAGCCTCTTGACCACGTAATCCAGGGCGCCATCCTCCACCAGGACGCGCTTATGGCGGCACGTCCGCCGCATGATCTCCATGAACTCGTCCGCCTTTGGGCTAGGGATCTCCACTTTGTAGAGGATGCGGCGCAACAGGGCGTCATCCGCCAGCTTCTTGATGCTGATGTTGGTGCCAAACAGAAGTTGAACGGTGAAGGGCACTGTCAACTTTTCGCCGGTCACCAGGCTGAGCGTGTCCCAGCCGCGCTCCAGCGGGATCATCCAGCGCGTGAGCAGCTCTTTGGCTTCGATCTTCTGTCTTCCGAAGTCGTCCACCACAAGCACACCACCCTGCGCCTTGATGTGCGGTGGCGCCTGGTAGAAGCGCGACTGCGGATCGTAGGTCAGGTCCAGGGACTCCCGTCCGATTTCGGCGCCCAGGACTATCGACGGTCGCCGCACCAGGACCCAGCGGCGGTCGATTTTCGTGTCGTCCTTTACCACATTGGCGCCGTCCAGCTCCTCCAGCGGTTCGTGGATTGACTGATCGAAGACGCGAATCAGCTGCCCGTAGGCATAGATGGCGTAAGGTACCAGGGACACGCCCTCAACGTCGCTGGCGAAGCGATCTAGGATGCTGGTCTTTCCGTTACCGGAGGGACCGTAAAATATGGCGGCCTTGGCGGCATAGAGAGAGCGCGCCACAGAGTCGGCGACCTCAGGGGCTAGCACCAGTTCGTGCAAGATGTTCTTGATACGGGCGCGCGTGAACTCTTGCTTGTGCGTCTGAAGTCGGCGCATGACCTCGCTGTATTGTTCGGCGGTCACGGGCGCGGGCCCAGCATAGCGGCTGCGATCCAGAGCTTCGGAAACCCGCTGGACGCCCCGCTCTGAAAGCCGGTAGCGGTAGTTGCCGGTGTAAAGGTCGGACTGGCTGAGGACCTCTATTAGGCGTTCCTCCGTCAAGGCGGAGAGCAGCAGCTGTACGATGTGCGGGCCCAGCCCCAGGCGGCGGGTCAGCTGAGCCAGTGACGGCGCGCCGGAATAGTGGATGATCTTTAGTGTCAGGTCAGTCAGAAAGGCCCGCGAGAGGCCCACGTCCGACAGGGTACGCGGCTGCTTAGGCAGCATGGGCTGCTGCTCGGACGAATCCTCGGGCTCCTCCAGCGTCGCGATAGTCCGCTTCAAGAACTGCGAAAGGGAGTCTGTAGGCGCTACTGGCTCTTCCTCGCTGCCGTCGGCGGACAGCTGGGCGTCTGCTAGCGACGCGGCCACTGGCTGCTCATCGGCAGGTTCCGCGGCCGGGCCACCACGAGCGCGCGACGAAGGGGTTCGAACGGCGCCACTTTCGGACCCGTCACCATTGCCGCCGGAGGGCGCTTCTACTTCTTCCGGGAGTTCCTCTTCTTTGTCCATTACCATCCCTCGCCCGTCTCACATAGAGGCGTCCTGATAAGGGCTATCACAACGTTAAGACGCGTCGTTCGGGGAAAGCGTTACCTGGGCGCGCCCGACCTTGGCGTCTTTGTTCCAGCGCGCACAAACTATTGACGTTACGAACGGCGCGGTGCTATAAGAGTCCCAAGCCAATCTCAGCCATTAACGTGACTGATTCTGTTTATAGGTAAGGTCTATAGGAAGTCCATGGAGATACCCTCCGTAGTTATCGATCGCCTCCCCCTCTACGCCAGAGCGCTGGCCAGCCTGGAAACCCAGGAGCGGGAAGTGGTGAGCTCGCAGGAGCTGGGCGTCATGCTGAACGTCACGCCGGCGCAAATCCGCAAAGACCTCAGCTACTTCGGGCGGTTTGGCAAGCAGGGCCGCGGTTACAACGTGCAGAAGCTCCTGGACGAGCTGCGCCGCATCCTGGGGCTGAACCGCCAGTGGCGCATCGCCCTAGTGGGCGTGGGTCGCCTGGGGCGCGCTATCCTGGGCTACGAGGGGTTCGCCCCTCAGGGCTTCCGGATCGTAGAGGCGTTCGATTCGGACGCCGAGTTGATCGGGACAAGAGTCAACGGATTACTGGTCAGGAATACAGCGGACCTGGAGCAGGTGCTCAGCGACAGTCGCGTAGACGTGGGCATCGTGGCCGTGCCCGCGGAGACCGCCCAGGACGTCATCGACTCGCTGGTGCGCTGCGGCGTCCAGGCCATCCTCAACTATGCCCCCATGGCCGCCCACGTGCCGCGCGGCGTCCACAT
>JBGPMY010000126.1:0-5681 GCA_041487235.1 Dehalococcoidia bacterium | reverse complement strand
GGCACGCTCTCGACGCAGGCGGCGGCCGAGGGAATCGACACGTACCTGGTTAGCATGGACAGCGACATCGCGCAGCTGGTGAGGGAGGGCGTGCACCTCTGGATGTACCGCCCGTACCAGCGCGACTCGGTGATTTTTGAGGACGCGGCGGACGTGAAGGAGCGCTACGGCGTTTTGCCGGCGCAGATGACGGACCTCAAGGCTCTGAAGGGCGACACTTCCGACAACATAGCGGGCATCCCGGGCGTAGGCGACAAAACCGCCGCCAAGCTGATCGAGACGTGGGGCTCGGTCGAGAACATGCTCGATCACGCCGAGGAGATCACGCCGCCGAAGATCAAGGCTCTGGTGCAGCAGTACACCGACCAGGTACGGCAATCGAAGCACCTGGCGACGATCGTTTGCGAGGCGCCGGTGACGCTCGACCTGGAGGCGGCGGATTTCTACGCGCACTACGACCCGGCGCACGTGCAGGAGCTGTTCCGGGAGCTGGAGTTCCGCACACTTGTCCCGCGCCTGCCGGAGGCCGCAGCCGCTGCGGGGTCGGCGCCGGCCGTGCCTGGCCCAGGCGAGGCGGAGGAGCGCTACTCCATCGTCCGCACGGAGCACGAGCTGGAGGCGCTGGCGCGGCGCATCGCGGGGCAAAAGTGGTTCGTGCTCGATACGCAGGGCACGGAGCGCGACGCGATGCGGGCGCAGATCGTGGGCTTGGCCGTGGGTCTGGGAGACGGCGAGGCGTTCTACCTGCCGGTGGGCCACGCGCCTCGCCTGGGCGAGGACGGCCAGCTTCCCGTGGCGACAGTCCTTGAGCGCCTTGGCCCGCTGATCGAAGACCCCCAGGTGCAGGTCAGCGGCCACAACCTGAAGTACGATGTCGTGACGCTGGCCAACCATGGCGTCCGGGCGCACGGCGTCGCCTTCGACACGATGATAGCCGCCTACCTGCTGGGCGAGGGCGGCGGCGCCGGTCGCCCGGAGGAGGGCGGCCTGGCCCTCAAGTGGCTCGTCTCCCGCCGTCTGGGCCGCGAGATCAGCGAACCCTCCGACCTGCTCGGCAAGGGCAATCGGAAGTCGGCCCAGATCACGCTGGACCAGGTGGATATCGCCGCCCTGGCCGCCTGCGCCTGCGCCAGCGTCGATATGACAGAGCGCCTGCGCCGGACGCTGGAGCCGGAGCTGACGGAGAAGGGGATGCGCCGCCTGTTCGACGAGATCGAGATGCCGCTCGTCTCCGTCCTCGCGCGCATGGAGCTGAACGGCGTCGCCATCGACACGGGGCCCCTGCGCGAGATGTCGGACTCGCTGACGATGGAGATCCGGCGTATCGAGGAGGAGATCTACGCCTCGGTGGGCCACGACTTCAACATCGGCTCGCCCATTCAGCTCAGCCACATCCTGTTCGAGGAGTTGCACCTGCCCAAGACCCGCCGCCTGAAGACGGGCGCCTACAGCACGGACGCCCAGTCCCTGGAGGGGCTGCGCGGCCTGCACGATATCGTCGACTACATCTACGAGTACCGGGAGCTGACCAAGCTCAAGTCTACCTACCTGGACACGCTGCCCTTCCTGGTGCACCCGCGAACGCATCGCATTCACACGGACTTCAACCAGACGGGCGCCGCTACTGGGCGGCTCTCGTCCAGCAACCCGAACCTGCAGAACATCCCCGTGCGCACCCAGCTGGGGGAGCAGATCAGACGCGCCTTCATCGCGCGGGACGTGGGGCTGGACCCCCATCTGCTGTCCGCCGACTACTCGCAGATCGAGCTGCGGATCATGGCCCACATCACCAAGGACCCGGGCCTCGTCGAGGCGTTCCGGCGGGACGAGGACATCCACGCGGCTACGGCCTCCCAGGTGTTCAACGTCCCCCTCGGCGAGGTCACGTCCCTCATGAGGCGGCGCGCCAAGGTGTTCAACTTCGGCGTCCTGTACGGCCTTAGCGAGTACGGGCTTTCCGTGCGCGAGAGGATCCCCCGGGAGGAGGCGGCCAACTTCATCCGCACCTACTTCGAGAAGTACCCCGGCATCCAGCGCTACGTCTCGGAGACCGTCCAGCGCGTGCGCGACCTGGGCTACGCGGAGACGCTGTTCGGGCGTCGCCGCTACATCCCGGAGATCAACTCGACGAACTTCAACGTGCGCAACGCGGCGGAGCGGGCGGCGATCAACATGCCGGTGCAGGGGACGGCGGCGGACATCATCAAGATCGCCATGAACCGGCTGGACGCGGAGATGCAGCGCCGAGAGCTGCGCAGCCTGATGACGCTTCAGGTGCACGACGAGCTGATCTTCGAGTGTCCCCACGAGGAGCTGGAGGAGATGCGCTCCCTAGCGGTCGACATAATGCCCCGATCGATCGAGATGGAAGTGCCCCTCAAGATCGACACCAAGGTCGGCCGCAACTGGGGCGAAATGGAGTACGGCGAGCCTTCCGGCGTTGAGGAGATGGCGGGGTAGGCCGAAAGTAAGTCGGATGAGTGGAAGCCATGGATAGATGAAGCCCATTCGTCTGTCTGGGCATGCGCGACAGCAACTGGCTTTTCGAGGTGTTACGGAGGAAGAGATTACGGAGGCGGTTCGGACTGCCGAATGGGAGCCCGCAGAGTTGCGCCGCCTCGAGTGCCGCAAGGATTTTGCCTTTGGCAGACAATGGAATGACAAGATGTATGATGTAAAGCAGGTCCGCCCTATCTTTGTCGAAGAGGCAAACGAAATAGTGGTCGTGACCGTCTATGCTTACTACTTTTGAGAGGACGCACCATGAGAATCACCTACGACACTGAAGTAGATGTCCTATACATCCGGTTCCGGGAGACAACGGTAACCACCAAAGATCTGGGTGAGGGGCTGGCTGCGGATTACGACGCCGAGGGCCATCTGGCAGGAATCGAAATCCTCGATGCACTAAAGCGGCTAGGCGACAAGGACGCATTCAAACGTATAGTTCTTGAAGATGTCGCCATTGGCAGACCAGCGGAGTAGACGCACCAAAGTCGGCCGCAACTGGGGCGAGATGGAGTACGGTGAGCCGGTGGAGATCGCCGACTTCGGATAGGTCTGTGGCGGTTCGCGGGCCTGGCGACGGTCGGAGAACGGCCCTGAGGCTGCGGCGTCTTGTCGCTGGCTCGTACGTACCGCGGTCTGCTAACGTCAGGGGCGAAAGGAGCCCCAACCGCATGTGGGACGTGCTGATTACGCTGGGAAACCTGGTCTTCATTCCAGCCCTCCTGCCCACCATCGCCAATAAGCGTGCTTACGTGCCCCGCCTCACATCGGGGATTAGCATTGCCGGTATTCTTATCGTCATCGTGGGCCTGGCGGGGGCCGGCCTCGTCCTCAGCCCCATCGTGGTGGCGGCCATAGGCGTGATGTGGGGCCTCATCTTTGTCTTCCGCGGAGACGGCGGCTGAGTAAGGCGCGCGCCCTTCGAGTGTGCGATTTCGCTGGCTCTCCCGTCTGATAGACCCGCGATGCCTGAGCTGCCCGAAGTAGAGACGATTCGCCGCGACCTGCTGCCCGTCATGCGCGGTCGCACCATCGTTGAGGCGTGGGTGTCGGACAACGCGCCGCGGCTCGTCCAACTGCTGACGCGCGACGAGTTCTGCCGCGGCCTCGCCGGGCGGCGCATTGAGGACATATCGCGGCGGGGCAAGTACCTCCTGTTTCACCTGGACAAGAGCCTCTTCTGGGTCGTCCACCTGCGCATGACCGGCCGCCTCCAGCATCACGATAGCGCCTGCCCGCAGACCCCTTACCTGCGCGCCAGTTTTCGCCTCGACGACGGCTCGTCGCTCTGCTACGTGGACGTGCGAAAGCTGGGGATGATGTGGCTGGTCGACGATGAGTCGCTGGTCACTGGCAAGCTCGGGCCGGAGCCCCTCGGCGAGGGCTTCACGGTAGCGGAGTTGCGCAGGCTCTTGCAGCGGCGCGCGGCGCCCATCAAGGCCGTGCTCTTGGACCAGGGCGCCCTCGCCGGCGTCGGCAACATCTACGCCGACGAGGCGCTATTCGCCGCGCGGATCAACCCACGGCGAGCGGCCAACACGCTATCGAAGCCGGCCACCGAGCGCCTGCACGCCGGCATCCGTCAGGTGCTGGAGGACGCCCTGGGCGATCGCGGCTCCAGCTTCCGCGATTACGTTGACGGGCGCGGCCGCGAGGGCGGGCACCAGCTGAACGTGAAGGTGTTCCGCCGCACGGGCCTTCCCTGCTACCAGTGCGGCACGCCGATCCGCCGCATCAGGCTGCGCGGGCGGAGCACCCACTTCTGTCCCAAGTGCCAGAGGTAGATGATAGTGGACAGTGGACAGTGTAGCGGAAGCCTTCAGGCTTCCAAATGGACCCCGGATGCTGGCCAAGGTGGATGCCAGGCTGAAGGCTGACCCTCAGACTTAGCCAACCCACTCACGTGCCGATGGCACGCCCGCCAGGCCGGTGGCCATCGTCACCGCCCGCACGATGGCGCGCTCTACGGCGCGGGCGGCCAGGGCGCCCAGTTGCAACACGTCCGTCGGTGTGTCGTTGCCGCCTGTCGCCAGCGCGAAGATGGTGTCGCCGTCCACCGGCGTGTGGGCGGGCCGGACCGCCCGCGTCAGCCCCGCCTGCGCCATGATGGCCAGGCGGTAGGCCTGTTCCTTCGTGAGGACGGCGTCCGTGGCCACCACGCCTATCGTGCTGTTGGGTTGCTGGGCGAAGGGCGAGAGCGGCGGCGTTTCCCGCAGCGCCTCCAGGGTGTCGGCGAAAGAGCCGGGCGCCTCGCCGCGCGGCCCGGCTACGACGCGGCCGCTGTCCGGGTCGACGATCTCGCCGAAGCTGTTGACCGCGATCAGCGCACCGATAGTTATCCCGGAGGCGGTGCGCTCCGCCGCCGTACCGATGCCGCCTTTTAGCGCACGTTCCGGCCCCAGCGCCTTCGCCACCGTCGCTCCCGCGCCCGCGCCGACGCTACCCTCCGTCACTGGCCCGAAAGCCGCCGACTGGCAGGCAGCGTAGCCGGCGCTGGCGTCCGGCCTGGCATCCGCCCGCCCGATACTCAGGTCGAACAGCACCGCCGCCGGAACGATGGGTACCACGCCCGCTGACACCTGGAAGCCGCGGCCGCGTTCCTCCAGCCAGCGCATTACCCCGGTCGCCGCATCGAGTCCATAAGCGCTGCCGCCGCTCAAGAGCACGGCGTGCACGCGCTCTACCAGGCTTCCCGATCGCAGCAGCTCGATTTCGCGGGTACCCGGGGCGCCTCCCCGTACGTCTGCAGAGGCGACGGCGCCTTCCGGGCAAAGGACTACAGTGCAGCCGGTGGCCCCTTCCAGGTCTGTCCAGTGTCCGACCGCCAATCCGGCGACCGCCGTTATCGCGTCATGTTTCGCCAATTCAACCCATCCGTTCGCATAAGCCGGTCGTGTATATATAATGGGGAGTCAATGGGAGTTCCACTGCTGAAACAAACTCCGCCCGGTTGGTTCTATATATAATAGTGTCAGCATTCACACAGCGAAAATGGGGATCGCGGGAATGAGAGTGAGGTCCATTCTACGCCGGCGCATGGCTCGCCTGCCGCGGCTGCGCCGCGTTCGCAGGCTGTACTTCAAGAGCAGCCGCCCGCGCCGGGTCTTACTGGCGCTGGGCGCCGCCACCTTCGTCGCTGGCCTGGTTATGCTCTCCATCGGGCTGTACAACCT
>JBGPMY010000125.1:0-5722 GCA_041487235.1 Dehalococcoidia bacterium | reverse complement strand
GGAGAACCTCACCCGCCGTTACGCCACCGAGATCAGCATCATCATCGGCCCCAATGAGGACATCCCGGCCCCGGACATGGGCACCGACGGCCGCATCATGGCCTGGATCATGGACACCATCAGCATGCACCGCGGCTACACAGAGCCGGGTGTGGTGACCGGCAAGCCGGTGAGCGTGGGCGGCACCCTGGGGCGAGTGGAAGCCACCGGCCGCGGCCTCCTCTACATCGTTCAGGAGGTGGCCGCGCAGAACAACATCGCCCTGGCCGGCGCGACGGTCGCCGTGCAGGGGTTCGGCAACGTGGGCGCCGTCGCTGCCCAGCTCCTCCAGCAGAGCGGCGCCAAGGTCCTCGCCGTCAGCGACTCTTCAGGCGCCCTCTACAATCCGAATGGCCTGGACATCAAAGCGCTGCTCCCGGACAGGCAGGACAGGTTCCCCCTGGCGAAGGCCCCCGGCGGCGACCACATCACCAACCAGGAGCTGTTCTCCCTGCCCGTGGACTTCCTCATCCCGGCCGCCATGGAGGGCCAGCTTACCGCCGCCAACGCCGGCGGCGTGCGCGCCCGCTTCGTCGTCGAGGGCGCCAACGGTCCCACCACGCCGGAAGCCGACGCCATCCTCGCCGCTAAGGGGATAACCGTCGTCCCCGACATCCTGGCCAACGCCGGCGGCGTCATCGTCTCCTACTTCGAGTGGGTGCAGGACCTGCAGTTCTTCTTCTGGGAAGAAGACGAGGTCAACGAGCGCCTGCGCCGCATCATCACCCGCGCCTACCGCGACGTGTCGCGCTCCGCCCAGGAGCACGGCATCACCCTGCGCGAAGCCGCCATGGTGCTGGGCGTAGGCCGCGTGGTAGAGGCCACCAAGATGCGCGGCATCTACCCCTGAGCGGGTAGAACCAGGGAACCGAGAACCAGAGAACCAGCCGACGGCGAACCAATCCGCATCCGTTCGTCCTGAGCCTGTCGAAGGACTTCGAACGTCGCAGCGAATCTTGGGCGACACGGAAGCCGGCGCGGATTGCTGCCCTCTCTCCGGTGGGGTGCGGGGGCTACTGCCAGCGGAAGACGCGCATGGAGATCAGGTAGCCGCCCACGGCCCAGGCGATCAGCACCGTCCAGCTCACCCATAGATCGCCCAGGCCGCCGTTGTGGTTGATGATCTGGCGCAGGGCGTCGTTCAGGTGCGTCAGCGGCACCGCCTCCACCACGGGCGCCAGCGCCGGCGACGGGTCGATGGGGAAATAGGACTTTCCCAGGAACAGCATGGGGAACGCCAGCAGCTGCTGGATGGCGCTGAACGAAGTTACCTCCCGCGCGAAGCTGGCGATGGTGTAGCCGATGGACAGCATGCAGAGGACGCCCAGCACGCCCGTGACGGCCAACCAGAGGTAGCTTCCCTGTATGTGAACGTCGAAGACGAAGCGGCCCAGCAGCAGGATGACGGCTATCTGCACCAATGAGACTAGCGAGAAGGAGACCGCTTGACTGCCGATAAGCAGCCCGGGACGCAGCGGCGTCACGCCCAGGCGGCGCAGGATCCCCTGCTCCCTCCAGCCCACCATCAGGAAGCCCACCGCCAGGTTGGTGAACATGATCGTCATGCCCACCATGCCCGGCGTCAGGAAGTCGATGAAGCGCACCGTCTCCGTCTCTATCGCTTGCTTGTCCAGACGCACGGCCTCTGGCTGGCCCGCCACCTTCTCGTTATAGCTGCGGACGACAGCCTCCACCGTGCTCGACACGTATCCGATGCGGATGAGGTTGGAGTTGTCGTAGTAGACGCGGACGGCGCTTCCGCCCTGCTTCAGGTCTCGCGCAAAACCCTCCGGCACGATGATGACGGCGCCCCGATCGCCGTCCTTCAGCGCCGACAACTCTTGCTCCTGGGACCCCTCGTTGAACTTGACGTTGTCCAGGGAGCGGAACGCCTGCGTCAGGCTCTGCGACGCCTCTGACCGGTCCTGGTCGACGACGCTGAGCTTGAACGCCTGCGATTCGGGCTTGAACAGCAAGCCAAACACCATCATGGAGAGGGCGGCGATGAAGATGCTGATCAGCCAGAAGTTGACGGTACGGCGCAGGATCGTGGCCTGGGCCACGGTCATCTGCAGGAAGGCCCGAAGACTCATCGCTAATCCCTCAACCTGCGGCCCGTCAGCGAGATGAATACATCCTCCAGCGTCGCCGAGCGCACGTTCAGGCTGCGCATCGGCTGGGCCTTCTCGTCGCTGGCCCGGATCAGCGCGTTGAGGGTGGCCGACACATCGTTGGTGAAGAGGAGGACGTTCCCGTCTTCACGGCGGGTGTCGCGCACGCCGGGCAGGGCGGCCAGCCACTCCTGGTCATCGCTCTCGCCCAGCCCGCATTCGATGGTGCTCTCGGACGCCAGGTCGTGGACCAGGCGCCGCGGCGTGTCCAGGGCGATGATGCTGCCGCGGTCCATGATCGCCACACGATCGCACAGCGCCTCCGCCTCCTCCATGTAGTGGGTGGTCACGATAACTGTCTTCCCCTCCCGCTGCATGTCTCTGATCAGGTCCCAGAAGCTGTGCCGGGCCTGTGGGTCCAGGCCTGTGGTGGGCTCGTCCAGGACACCAGCTCCGGGTCGTTGACCAGCGCCGTGGCGATGGAAAGGCGCTGCTTCTGGCCGCCGGACAGCCCCTTGACCATGGCGCGTCGCTTGTCCGCCAGCGAAAAGCGATCCAGCAGCGTATCCACGGGCACCCGCTTGCGAAAGAGCGATTGGAACAGCTTGAGCGTCTCCTCCACCGTAAGCTCCGGCCACAAGGCCTGGGACTGCAGCTGCACGCCTATCTTCTCCTGCATCCGCCGCCGTTCTTTGACGGCGTCCATGCCCAGGAAGGTGATGCGGCCGCCGTCCGGATCGCGCAGCCCCTCGATCATCTCCAGGGTCGTCGTCTTGCCGGCGCCGTTGGGGCCCAGGATGCCGAACGTCTCGCCGTGCGGCACCTCAAACGAGATGGCGTCCACCGCCGTCAGCCGCCCGTAACGCTTCGTCAGGTTCTCCACAGCGAGGACGATCTCTCCGTGGGAACGGGAAGTTTGGGCCGCCCTCGGGTCCGGCGGGTTGCCGTGCTCCGACGTGACGGCGTTCATCGGCGCGCCTCCTGTCGTGCTGATGCCGGCGAGGCTCTATCATGCGCGAACCTCAGTGGCAGACGCTTCAGCCCCCGCAGGAAGAAGGCGTGAACGCGCTCCGGCTTCTCCTCCATAAGCGTTAACGGGTTGTAGTCCATCTATCGTCCGCCCGTCGCGATGGATTGTGTGACAGCGGTCACACAAGTCGCACACCCGTTGTAGCAGCGATCGGGTAACGCGACTGTGACGCAGGTCACACTTGCGGCTGTTTGATTCGTCACCGGGTCCCTCCGCGTGGGCCGTCACCGGCCGGGCGCACGTCCTCGCCACTCGTGCCGCTCCTGCGAACCCCTATGCCCAGAGGCGGCGCCAGGCCAGGCGCCGCGTCCACAAGCGCCTCCAGATTGATCCGGACGTCCGTTGTGAACAGGCCGCCAGCGGCGGCGATAAGGCGCTCCGGCGTAAAGTTCTCCGGGTCCAGTAACCAGTAGTGCCGCAGCCCTTCGTACGCGGAGATGAGGAGGACGGCCGCAGCTTGGGGGTCGACGCCTTCCCTCAGCTCGCCTCGGGCCTGCGACTGAGCCAGAAGCTCTGCCACCACTGTCCGCCAGAATGAGATCTCGGTCCGGATAGCGTTGCGCAGGGTGTCGCTTCGTATCACCTCTGGCCAAACCTCGATGTTGACGCGGGTCATGCTCTCGAACTCTGGATTCGCGAACACCGACAACATGGCTTGGGCGATGACCTCCAGGGTACCAATGGGCCCACCGGCTTGGGAACGCGCCCACTCAACGAACGCTCGGCCCAACTCTTGGCTGCGGTCGTTGATCGCCTTCAGGACAGCTTCCTTGCTGGGGTAGTAGCGGTAGATGGCGCCGGCGCTGATGCCCGCTTCGCTGGCGATGTCCTGCATCGTCGTCTGGTGGTATCCCTTGCGGGCAAAGCAAGCCCAGGCAGCGTCCACTATCTGGTTTCGGCGTGCCTCTACGTGGGCTTCGGTTACCCTGGCCAACCTTCGCTCCTGAGTACCATGAATGAACAGTCATTCATGTGGATGAAGTGTCGTTCACTGTTGTTCGATTTGTCAAGCCCCTGAGCGGGTCTATTTCGAAAAATCGCTGTACGCTGCGAGGGGCGTCGCGGCGTGGCTTGTTGTGTGCCCAAACCCGTAACCTTTGGCTGGGCGCGGGCGTTGACATAGACGGACACGGCTTGTTACGGTGCGTGGTGGCTTTACAACCGAAGACGCCGAATCCCCGCCTCAGGCGGGGAGCGGGGGACCCACCTTATGGGGTGAATGTCGCCACCGGCGACTAGGCGGACTCCTTCCTGCCGAACCCGTCAGCTAACCTCGCAGGCGAACGAAGGAGAGGCTTAGTTTGACCCTGGTTCGGGGCGAGAGGCAGGCCTCTCGCCCCTTTCTTGTTAGCAGATGGCCGTCGAAGAGCGAACGGGGACTGCGGCACTGAGGCCGGAGCGGCGGACTGACGCTGTGGAGCGCGCGGGCCGCTTCGCTTGGCGTCTGGAGTACACGCTGCTCTTGGGCGTCGCCTTTATGATGACCGTCTTCGCCATCGGCTTCTTCTACTTCGCGTCCGATATCAGCAACTTGAAGAGCTATGGCTATGTGGGCCTGTTCCTGATAAACCTCATCGGCGCCGCGTCTATCCTGTTGCCCTCACCCGCCGCCGCCAGTGTCTTCGGCGGCGGCGCCCTGCTACAGAGCTTCCTGGGCGTCCCGGCCTTCATCTGGGTGGGACTTGTGGCGGGCCTGGCGGAAGCGCTGGGCGAGTTCACCGGCTACGCCGCGGGCTACGGCGGGCGTATCGTGGTGGAGAATAGGCCGGAGTACACGCGCATTCACGGCTGGATGTCCAAACACGGCACCATCACCATGTTCCTCATGTCTACGGTTCCTAATCCGCTGTTCGACATCGCCGGCCTGGCCGCCGGCGCCGTCCAGATGCCTGTCACGCGATTCTTCTTGGCCGTGCTGGCTGGCAAGGTAATCAAGGACACCTGGATGGCGGCAGTCGGTGGTCTGGGAGCTACCGTCTTCAGCTTCCTGGCATGAGCGGAGCTTTTGACAGGCCCAATAGGCCGCGCTATACTGCGGCTGGATTGGCCGAATCGAGCGCCCACGGCAAGGCGTCCCCCGGGGACGCGTCCCTCCACTCGAAAGGTGCCCCGCGAGAGATGCCCCCTGCGCATCGTGTCGGCTACCCTGTCATCATTCGCGGCCTGACGGTCATCCTGCGCGTTGTGGGGGCCCTCTTCTTCGGGTTCCTGGGGCTGCGCACGGCGCAGGCGCTGGCGGAAGGCGAAGGCGTGCTGGCCAGCATCCTCTTCTGGACGATGATTCCCATCGGCTTTACCGCCTTTGGCGTCATCGCCACGCCCTTCGTCCTGAGGCCGCTGCTGCAGAGAATCCAGGAGTGGGCGCGCATGCTGCGGCCGACGCAGCTGGTGCTGGGCATGATCGGCCTTCTGGCTGGCCTTCTGGCGGGTGCCCTCCTATCGCCGGCCCTGTTCACGCTGCCCAGCGTCGGCGGTCCGATCGCCGTCTTCATCGTCAGCTTCACTCTCGGCGTTCTGGGCGTGGCTATCATGATCGGGCGCG
>JBGPMY010000124.1:0-5766 GCA_041487235.1 Dehalococcoidia bacterium | reverse complement strand
AAGACCACCGCCAGCTCCAGATACAGCCGGCCTCGCGCCGTCTTCCGCAGGTCCTCGCTGAGCAGGATACCGATCAGACCAGCCAGGAAGATAACCGCGGCGATGGCGAAAGGGATCCCTCCGATCTCCGCACCGGAGGAGAACCCGCCCGCCAGAAGGGAACCCGCGGCCGCCAACACTACCCCGGCAACAGCAAACACAGCGCCCACCAGCAGCACGCCCTCCACGGGCTTCAGGCGCGCGTCCGGCTCCCTCTCGGCGATTCCTCGGATCAGCCGCCACATCAGATAAAGAACGATAGGTATCATGGTGAAAGCGGCGATCCACTTGCAGGCGGCGCCGGCGCCGAAGAAGACCCCGGATAACAGCCACCGGTCAGAGACGAGGAAGTAGACAGCCCCCAGGACGAAGAACAGGACATATGTGTCCGGCGTGGCGATCCGTGACTGGGCGAACGCCAGCCCGTCGAGCGTCAATAGGGACGCCCCGGCTAAACCAGCGACCTCGCTGTCGAACAGCTTCTTGGCCAGGAGGTACATAAAGACCACGGAGCCCACGCCGGCCAGGGCGCCGAAGAAGCGCCAGCCCCAGGCGTTCTCGCCGAAGAAGAGCATGCCGCCCGCCATAAACAGCTTGGACAGCGGCGGGTGGGTGTTCTCGTGGCCGTAGAAGTCCCAGGCATGCGGGTCGCCGTGCAAGATCTCCTGGGCAGTCTTGGGGAAGTAGACCTCGTCGAAAATAAACTCGCCTGGGACGTCCAGGCGCCAGAAACGCGTGAACAGCGCCGCCGCCAGGACAACGATCAGTACGACCTGGGCTACGCTAATCTGGGGGAAGGCGAACGAGACCGCCTGAACCCCCGCCTGCACACGGTCCGGGACCTTCATGACGGCTCAGGCTCCGGAGGCGCGCGCCGCGATAATCCGTAGCCCACCACGAGGAGCACGGGGAACGCCAAGGTAGTGATCAGCGACAAGAGGAACGCATTGTCGTCCACCCAGTCGTAAAGGGGTCGCACAAAGGGCTCGGTGCCAGCCTCCCCCGCGGCTGGGAACGTCAGCGGGTAGTAGGAATACACGAAGTACAAGTCTAAGAAGTGCACCAGGCTCAATACGATGAATGCCCCCCACAGCAGCCGGCTCTGGGTAAGGACGCAGGCCACCAAGAACGGCAAGAAGAATGGGAACAGGTATCGCTCGTGCATGCGAGTCAGGAAGACGAAGAACGCCATCACTGAAAGGGCAGTCCCCAAGGCCAGCATGGCGGTTCCCTCGCCCTTCCTGAGGGCGTAGATCACGGCCGCCGTGGCGACGCCGAACAGGATGAGACCCCAGTATTGGTCGGCGAGGCCGTAGTGCTGAGCGTTGTCCGGCTGGAAAAAAAAGCCCTCGCGAACCATACTCCAGAAGTTGTAGGCGTTCAGCGAGTTGTACTTGTAGAACTCTGCGGCGTGCTTCAACTGGTAGTAGAAGTCCCACGGATGGTCCGGGAAGAAGGGCAGGATCATGAGCAGCAGCACGCCGAACCCCGCTGCGGTTATGTAGAGCCACAGCCTGGGAGGCACGGGCAGCTTGATCCCGGACGACCCCAGAGGAATCCAGCGCGGGGGGTGCTGCTTCATTATCCAGAACGTCAGAAAGGGTAGGGCGGCGATAGCCTGAGGTTTAATGACGAACGCCACAACGTAAGCGATGCTCCCCTCCAATGCCCGTCCCTTGCTGATGTAGTAGACACTCACGAAGAGCGCGAGCGCCAGCAGGCTGTCCGCCTGACTCCAAACGGGGCCCACCAGAAGGGCGGCGGGGAAGAAGACGTAGATGGCGGCCGCGGCCAGCCGCACTTCATTCTTGTGTCCGTCCAAGAGGCGGTAAAGCAGGTAAGCAGAGGCCAGATCGGCCAGGGAGGGCGGCAGCTTCAGCAGGTACTGGTAGGTGTCCGGGCTGAAGTGCAGAACCTTGTTGAACTCGCCCAGGAGCCAGAGGAGGTAGAGGTAGCCTGGCGTGTAGTCGGCAAAGAAGCCCCCTTCGTAGAAGTTCCAGGGGCCGTCGTCAGCCAGCCGGTCAGCCCAGAACTGGAACAGCCCAATGTCCGCGCCAAAGCCCGGCAAGAACGCCAGGATCAGGCGCAAGACCAGCCCGGCCAGCAGAAGCGCTCCAATCCCCGAGACGGAGAAGGAGAAGCCGAGGGCGACGCTCCTCCTCGACGGGAGGCCCGCCGCTTCCAGCTCTACGTCCGCCATCGCCTGCGCGGACGGAATCGATTCTCGTATTGCATATCCAGGAAAGGGCCGGCTGCATAAAGTCTACTTCAGCGCCAAATTGGCGGCAATCCGAACGTTGGCGGCCACCGACACGCCCTCTGGTTGAAGGGGCGGGCTCCCCTCCCCGCCGCGCGGACGCCCGCCACGTCCGGGCCGCCGAGCGCCGGCCTGAAACACACTGCGACCATGACGCGTCGTCTACATGACGATGTCTATTTCGTGGCCATACCGTCTGCTATATTTCATACGATGAAGTGGTTACCCCGAGCGCTTGGCATGGTCTTTCTTGCTTCATCCCTTTCGCTGATCTCCGTGACGTGTGGCGGTGGCGACGAAGAGCTTCCCTTCGGACTCAAGTCTGAGGTCGTCACGGCAGCCGATCACGTTTCCGACATGGTGTTTGCGCCGGACGGCCGCATGTTCTATGCGGAGCAGTACGCCGGCAACATCCGCGTCGTCACCGCCGAGGGTCAGCTCCTGGACGAGCCGTTCGCGCAGTTGGAGGTCGCTAACTACCTGGGCCTGGACTGGGGGCTCACGGGCTTGGCCCTTGACCCCGACTTCGCAACGAACCACTACCTGTACGCGTTCTACACCAAGCCGGAGGGCACCGCCACGCCCGCAGCCGCCGGACCTGCGGGAACGGCTACGCCGACAGCCGCGAGAACCGCGCCGGCAGTGGTACCCATACCCATAGTGGCCACGGCTACATCGGCGGCGCCGCCCGCCACAACTCCAGCGACGAGCGCCGCTGAGACACCTTCCAGCGCCTCCGCGTCGGCGCCGCCTGCTGCCGCGCCGGTAGGCCGGCCCACGCTCGTGCGCTTCACCGAACGAAACAACAGAGGCGAGGATGAGACCGTTATCACCGAAGACTTCCCTGTGACACCTCCAGAACACCCGGGGATCAACGGCAACGGCAACATCCACTTTGGCCCAGACGGGATGCTCTACGTAAGCATCGGCGACTACGACGTGCCCCTCCAAGCGTCCTCCCCGGCGCAGGACCTGGGCAGTCCCGTCGGTAAGTTGCTGCGCATCGACCGCAACGGGCAGCCGCCGGCCAATAATCCATTCACCCAGCGCGCTCAGGTCGATCATCGCGTCTTCGCCTACGGCTTCCGCGAGCCGTTCGACTTCGCCTTTAGCGCCAAGACCGGCGCCATCTACGGCACGGACAACACACCGGACACCTGCGAAGAGCTCAACCTCATCAAGGCTGGCGGCAACTACGGCTGGCCTAACGTAGGCGAGTTCCCTTTTGCGGTCTGCGGGGCGGGGAACCAGACACCGGCCGTCTACTACTTCGCCAAGCCCAACATGCAGCCGGGCGACTTCCTCTCCCTGGTCGAGATCGGGGGCGTGGAGTTCGTATCCGGCGCGAAGTACCCCGCCCTCGGCGATGGGCTCCTGGTCTGCGAGACGGGCACGGGGCTCCTGCGCCGGGTGGTACTCGGCGGCCCGGAGGGGAACCCGGTGAGCGCCAACGACATTCTGGTCAAAGACTGCAAGCGCGACATCACCGTGAGCCCTGCTGGCATCATCTACTACAGCAACGACACTGAGATCAGGCGTCTTCCGCCGCCAACGCCTGCCACTAGCTGACGTCTTACACTGTCTCCAGGACAAGACCATGACACACCAACCGCAACGCAGAAGGCAGCAGACCCGCCGCACCAGCAGCGCTGAACCAGCGCCTCCACCGGAGTCGTTGCTGAAGCGCCGCGACCTGGCCGGCGCCGCCGCGCTGGGCGGCGCCGTGTCGTTGGCGATCGCCGCGGCTCTCCTCTTCGGCCGCAGCGGGAGCGACACCGGCTCCAGCGCCTCTACAGGGCAACCGCCCGCCACCGCACAACCGGCCGCCACGGCCAGCCCCGTTGTGGCTGCGGCCGACCAGCAAGGCATCGAGGCGCTGGCCCGGCGCTCCATCGAGGTCTTGCCAGCCGGACAGTGGCCCTCTCTCTACGATGATTTCACGCCAGACTTCCGGCAGCGCTGTCCGCGAGCCGATTTCGATCAGGCTGGGGTAGACGCCGCCCAGCAGCTAGGCGCAAGCCTTCAGCAGCTGCGGTATAAGCGACTGGAAGAGCTGAAGGTAGAGGGTTCCTCTGCCAGCGCCGTCATCATCGGCGAGCTCCAGGGCGACTACAAGACTGGGGCCTCGTTCCTCAAGGTTGGGGGCAACTGGAAGCTGGCCCCGGCGCCCGGCACCGACGGCTGCAGCGCCTTCAACCGCATCTCCGGCTAGAGCTCTTCTCGTGCTCCTTCTCCGCTGTCGCTCCGCCTGCTCGTTTCCGCAAACCTCAGGTTGAGCGGAACGGGCCATCTGACTCACCACGCCACACTCTCCTTCGACTATGCTCAGGACAGGCTTCGCGGAGAGCGTCCTCGCTCTAAGAGATGGGGCCGGCGCTCAGAATGACAGGATACGCATACTCCTTCGTGATTGCTTCGAAAGCGCTTCCCCAGTTGGGGTGGGGTCACGCAGTGAATGCGAAGGTAGAGCCTTCGGGGCGGCTGGGAGAGACGCACAAACGTGAGGTCGGGTGGCGGAGGTCCTACACCTCCATCCTTCGCGGCATCCCTGCGAGGGGACATGCGAAAAGCCCGAGCGCGCATGAGTGGCGTTGAACGCCCGGACGCCATCCGCGAGGCGCAAAGGTTAAGGGCCGCCCGTCAGGCCGGGCGGCCCTTAAATTCTGTTCCGCTCTTGGTAGTGCGGGCCTAGAGGCTCTCGCGTCGCGTGCGGGCGACTACCCACATACCGCCACCCACTACCGCCAGACCCAGCGCTGCCAGCAGCCACGGGGTCAGGCTCATGGAGTCGTCGCCGGTGCTGCCACCAGTCTTGGGCAGAGCAGCGGCAGTGGTAGGTGCCGCCGTCGCGGAGGTTGTCGGCGAAGCTGTGGGCGTTGCCGTCGCCACGGCAATGGTGATCGTGCCGTTGGTAATCGGCGGGGTAATAGCGGCGCCGGCCGGGTTGGTGAGCTTATCAATGGTGATGGTGAGGTTGGCGACACCAGTCGTGCTGCCGGCCTTGAACCTGAGAGTCCCCAGGTTAACGCTACTGCCAATCGCTCCGGCGCTTGAGCCACCGGTGAAGAACATGGTCGCGTCGGCCACGAACACGTCGTTACAGACAGCAGCGTCGAGAGCCGCGTCGGTACCCTTCTTGCAGCCCGGTGTGGCGCCGCCCGCGAGACTGCTGGCGTCCAGGAGCGTGCCGTTGAAAGCCACTTTGATCTCGTAGGCGCCGATCCCTGGAGACGTGGCGTTGGCGGTCAGCGCCACTTCCACCTCTGCACCTGGCGCGACGGTCTTGGACTCGACGCTGAGGCTGGTGACGTCTGCCTGCGCCGTATTAGCTGCGGCCAAAAGGCCGACGGCGGCCAGCGCCACGACGGCGACCAGGCCCAGGGGGAGCCAGGCAACCTTTCCTATTCTAGTCATCCTGTCCTTCCTCCTTCATTTGGTCTTTCTTGTCCCTGTTTCATTCCCTGCCCTTT
>JBGPMY010000123.1:0-5861 GCA_041487235.1 Dehalococcoidia bacterium | reverse complement strand
TTCGAGGGCCACGGCCGCGGCCAGACCCATCAGGGCCACGATCCCGCCGGCGGCGGCGTCCAGAAAGTAGTGGTTGGCCGTCATGGTGATGGCCAGCACCTGGGTGGCCGGCAGCAGAACGCCGATAGGGACCAGCGCCCACATCCAACGTTCTCTCCAGAAGGCGCGGACGATGGCGAGCCCCAGCAGAAGGTCCCAGCCGAAATGGAGGCTGGGCACGGCTGCGTAGGGGTTCACGAAGGCCTGCGTGGACTGGGCCTGATAACCGTAACCCAGGTACTCCTGCATGGTGTCCAGGAAGCCCTTCACGTAGGCCGGCGCGCCGGGGTCGAAGCGGGCCGCCAGCTCAGGCAGCTCCCGCGGCGGCGCCACCGGATACGCCCAGTAGACGATGAGCGCGATGGCGCCGGAAGCGAGGAAGGCGTCACGCATGAGCGTGTAGCGGTGCCGCCGGAAGTAGTACATCCAGATGCCGAAGGCGATGATCAGCGGGAAGTGCAGCCAGAAGTAGATGATGTTCATGGTCTGCGCCCAGAACAGCCGGTCTTTGACCCAGTTGTTGAGGGTGTCTTCCCAGAAGAAGCCCAGCGCCCGCTGGACATCGATGATGTCTAGGGCGTGCCGGTAGGCCGCCTCCGGCCGGTCTATGACGGCGCCGCGCACGCCGAAATAAAGCAGAAAGGCGACCCCTACCAGGGCGCCCTCCAGCAAGTCTCTTTTGCTGAAGGGCGCGGCCATTCGCTTCCAGAGGTTGGGATAGCTCGACCGGTTCGGGCCCTCGCTCACGGAGCCTCCTGGTCTTGGCCGGGCGTCCGGGACATCTCCTGCGCTGCCGGCATTTGTGCGCATTCTAACCGGCCCTCCTGGAACAGTTCAACCGCCGGGCCGCAACCTCCCGCGTCCAACTTCCAACCGCCAACCTCCAATCTCTTGCCTCCAATCCTATCTCCATCTCCATCATCCAGCTTTCGTCGCCCAATTTCCAACCCGGCGTTTCCCCTTGCCCATTCCCGACCCTTTTCGTATACTCCCTGCGGACTTGCGGAGAGCGAAAGGAGGGGGCGGAAGCGGCCCTCTAAGTATGCCAGTCACAGTGGTTGTGGGCGGCCAGTGGGGGGATGAGGGTAAGGGTAGAATCGTAGACCTCCTGGCGGAGAAGGCCCAGATAGTAGCCCGCTACTCCGCCGGCAACAACGCCGGCCACACCATCATCAACGAGCTTGGCGAGTTCGCGCTGCACCTGGTCCCGGCCGGCATCTTCTATCCGGACAAGGTCTGCGTCATCGGCAACGGTGTGGTCATCGATCCACCCGTTCTGCTGGAGGAGATTGCGGCCCTGGAGGAGCGGGGCGTGTCCGTCAAGGGCCGGCTCTTCATCAGCGATCGGGCCCACGTGCTCATGCCCTGGCACCGGCTCATAGACGAGCTGGACGAGAAGCTGCGGGGCCAAGGCGCCATCGGTACCACGGGACGAGGCGTTGGCCCGGCCTTCATCGATAAGGTCGGTCGGGCCGGCGTCCGCGTCGCCGATCTTGTTGAGCCGGAGTCTCTGCTGGAAGCGCTGTGCTTCCTTGTGCCGTATAAGAACCAACTCCTCGAGAAGCTGTACGAGACACAGCCACTCTCGCTTGAGCAGGTGCACGCGGAGTACTGCGACTACGGCGCCCGTCTGGCGCCCTTCGTCGCCGATACGGCCCGCCTGGTGCAGGACGCACTAACGGCGGGACAGGCGGTCCTCCTGGAGGGGGCTCAGGGATCGCTGCTGGACCTGGACGCCGGCACCTACGGGTACGTCACGTCATCGGTCCCCTCGTCGCTGGCGGCGGGGGCAGCGATCGGCATCGGCATCGGCCCAACCCAGATCGATGAAGTGCTGGGGGTGTACAAGGCGTACAGCACCCGCGTGGGGAACGGCCCCATGCCCACGGAGCTGCACGACGAGACGGCGACGCTGTTGCGCGAAGGCGGGCCGCGGCCGGAGTACGGCGCCACGACGGGCCGGCCTCGACGCTGCGGCTGGTTCGACGCCGTCGCCGCCCGCTACAGCGCGCGTATCAACGGCCTGACTGTCGCTGCGCTGACGCGGCTGGATGTGCTGGACCCGCTGCCGGTGATCAAGGTCTGTACCGCTTACAGGATCGATGGCCGCGTAACGCAGACGATACCCGCCAGCAGCACCGCACTGGCCCACGCCCAGCCGGTGTACGAGGAGTTGCCCGGCTGGCGGCAGGAGACGTCCGGGATGCGGCGCTTCGAAGAGCTGCCGCCGCAGGCCCGCGCCTACGTGCACTACATCCAAGACGTGCTGGGCGCTCCAATCCGCCTGGTGTCCGTGGGGCCGCAGCGGGAGCAGGCGATAACCGTGGAAGGCTCGATCTAAGCGATGAGCGAGTCATTCACGGTCTGGGTGCACCTGCTGGCCGTGACCATCTGGATCGGCCCGCAGATATTCATGTTCGCAGCCGCCCTGCCCGCCATCCGGCTCATCGAGGATCGAGAGGTGCGGGTGCGCGTGATGCGCTTTATCGTTTACCGCTTCGGCTACCTGGCCTGGGGCGCGATGCTGGTCATCGTCCTCACCGGCATCTCCAACGTCTTCCAGCGCACAGACGACTTCGCCCACGTCTTCGACACCGACTACCGCTACTTTCAGATCTTCGCCGGCAAGATGGCTTTGCTGGGCCTGACCGTGCTTCTCACGGCCGGGCATACCTTCATCGTCGGGCCGAGGCAGCTGCGCCTGGCCGAGCAGGCTGATCCCGACCCGGCTGAGGCGGCCCGTCTACGGCGCGCCTCGATGATCATCAGCTCCCTGGCACTGCTGGCCAGCCTGGCCGTGCTGTTTGCCGGCGCCCTCCTGGCCAACCACGACTACTCCTTCCGGCCGACCTGAGTTAGGGGCGCATCATGACGCGCCCGTACTAAACGGAGATGGATTCACCGCGCGTCCAGATCACCTACTGCACGCAGTGCAAGTTCCTGCTGCGGGCGGCCTGGCTGGCGCAGGAGCTGCTGGCCACGTTCGAACGCGAGTTAAGGGAGGTCTCCCTGGTACCCGGCTCCGGCGGCATCTTCGAGGTGACGCTGGACGGCGAGACCATCGCCAGTAACCGCGAGACGAAGAAGATGCCGGACCCCGCCGAGGTGAAGCGCATCATACGCGACCGCATCGCGCCGGGACGCCAGATCGGCCATGACTGATCGGCCAGTGACCCTGGGCGGGGGCCATAGCCTGACGCTGCCGGGCTGAAGCCCGGCCCTCCGCGCAATGCGGCGGCTGAGGCCCGACGGCTAGAACCGGCCCGGCGGCGAGCCGAAGCCGCGGAACGGCTTGTTCCGCTTCTCCCAGCGCTTGATGCGCAGAATATTCTCCACCTCTGAGACAACGTCCTCCTGCTCCAAGTCATCGTCCGGCGCAGGCTGCGGTTGTGGCTCAGCGGCCTCCGCCGGCGACGCCTCAGCCACCTCGGTCGCCTGGGTTCCGTCAGGCGGCTCTCCTTCCGGTTCTGTGGAATCTGGCGCCGGCTCGTCTTGCGGCGATGGCTCCACGACGGGTTCTTCGACTAAGGGGTCTTGGATCGGAGTCTCCATTTCGGGTTCCGCGATCATGCCGCCAGAACCTTCGACAGCGTCGAGCAGCTCGCCGGCGTACTGTTCGGCTTCGGGCGAGCTACTGTCCGTGGGTTCGTCCGAACGCGCCTGCTCCGGCTGGAACAAGTCCTCTGCCGCGGCGATCTCCAAATCGGACGCTGGTAGCTCGCCGCCGCCATCGACATCCAGCGAAGGCGGCTCGATCTCCAGCGCGGGCTCCGCCGGAGCTTCCGGCTGGTCAGGCGCTTCCAAGGCCGCTGACTCGGCGCCTAGGGCCGGTTCTGCCGCATCGACAACATCCGGGACGTCGGCGGCCTCAGCGGCGGCCGCTTGCTGCTGGGCCGCCAGCTCTGCGTCCAGCAGGTGCGCGGCGGGGGCAGCCGTCTGCTCTGCGCCCACAGGCGGAGCCTCATCGATCAGCGTCCCCGCTGCCTCCGCTTCGTTACGGCGTTCGATGGCCAGCGTCTCATTGGCTTCCGCCTGCAGCTCGCTCCTTGGCGTCTCCAGCGCGGGCTCCGCCGGAGCGTCCGGCTGGTCAAGCACTTGTAAGGCCGGTGACTGGGCCCCTGGGGCCGGTTCACCCACATCGAAGATCTCGGCGATGTCGGTCTGTTCGGCGGCGGCCGCTGGCTCCTGGGTCTCCGGCTCTGCGTACAGCGGCTTGGCGGCGGGGGCAGCCGCGTGTTCTGCGCCCAGCGTCGGAGCTTCATCGATTAGCATCCCCGCTGCCTGCGCCTCGTTACGTAGTTCGATGGCCAGCGCCTCTTCGGCTTCCGCCACTAGATCGCTCCTGGGCGTGTTCAGAGGTGGCATCATGAGCGCTTGTGGCTGGGGTGAGTCCGTCTCGCCGGCGGCTTGAAGCTCGGCGCGCGGCAGGTCTGGCTCCAAGTGGCGCGCTCCCTGGGGAGGCGACTCCGGGGTGATGCGCACGCCCGAATCATCGCTGCTCACCTGCACGAGGTCCGCCCAGTAGATCATGACCAGCCCCAGGTTGAGGCCACGCTTGACCTCGAAGCGGACAAACGAGAGAGCGGAGTCTATATCAACGAAAGAAACCATGTACACCGCGTCCGACTGCTCGGCCCAGCGGATGAGCACCATAGCCTCGCCGGGGCGGGACTTATCGGCCGGCTCAGCAGGTGGCTGGTGCAGGGCCCAGAAGGCGTGGATTCCGGGAACGGCGCCGAACGGGAGCGAAGACGCTATGAACGTCGCCGCCGATTCCGCGCTGTAGAACAGGTGCAGCCGGAAGGAGCTGACGCCCGCGACGTCCGGCACGAGCAGAACGAGCGGCGGCCCGGCTGGCGCCGGCGGAGCGTCCTCCTGCTCCTCCTCCGCCGTCAACTCCGGTTCTGGTTCCGTCTCTTGCCCATCAGCGGGCGGCCTCTTGACGAGGCGGGAGCCTAACCACGCCATTTGGCGATCTCCTCCATAGATATGCTGGCCCGAAAGCGATCATCGGGCCTAGTTCTGCTAACAGCGCTGACCATTTCGGCGTTACATCAACGGTCAGGGCGAAGCCGACGTGGCTTCCCCCTGTCATTTTCGAGCGAGTCTCACCGGCCCCGACGCGGCTACCACACCGCACCACCGCTCGCTTCGCGCAGCGCGGGGACCGATGAGTCTCTGTTATATGGACGCATCAAAGTGGCCTAGCGCTACGGCCGTGCGGGCTTACCGCGCGGCTTTTTCGCAAGCCATCCTTGCTGCGGTTCGCGCGGAGAGGCGCTGCACAGGCGCGAGTGTGGCGGAGATGCGCTAGCCGCGCTAAGCTATGGTTGCCAACTGTGAGTGTCCTAATGGAGGTTGTCTCATGCCCGCTGCCCTCTCCCCTGGAGTGAAGAAGCTGTTCACAGAGCCCAACTTCGCGCACTTGGCGACGCTTATGCCGGACGGCTCGCCACAGGTCTCGCCGGTGTGGGTAGACTTGGACGGAGATCGCATCATCGTGAACACGGCGGAGGGGCGCGCCAAGCCCCGCAACGTCCGCCGCGACCCGCGCGTGGCGATCGCCGTCTACAGCCAGCAGAATCCGTACGCTCACGCCACCGTGCGCGGTCGCGTCGTCGAGATCACTCACGAGGGCGCGGACGCTCACATCGACAAGATGGCCAAGAAGTACCTGGGCCAGGACAAGTATCCGTACCGGCAGCCGGGGGAGGAGCGGGTCATCTTCGTAGTCGAGGCCGAGCGCGTCACGTCTATGATGACGGATTGAAGGCTGCCTCGAGGAGGCTGAACACGGCACGTACGGACGGTCGACCGGAGAG
>JBGPMY010000122.1:0-5959 GCA_041487235.1 Dehalococcoidia bacterium | reverse complement strand
AGCTCGTCGAGGATGATCGCGGGCGCTGCGCGACGGTGCTGTACACAGCCATCTGCGCCATCGCCGGGCTTAACGTCGCCTTCTCGCCGTATCTACCGTTCACCTGTCAGACGCTGCACGGCTATCTGGGCAACGAAGGGCCGCTGCAGGCGCTTGGCTGGCGCTCCGTCGCCCCGGCGGCGGGCCAGCCGCTGGCGGACGCGCGACCCCTGTTCAAGAAGCTGGACCCAGCGATCGTCGAGGAAGAAGAGGCGAGGCTGGGAGCCTGACATGCTCGTCGATTCTCACTGTCACCTGCAGGACCCCAAGTTCGACGGAGATCGCGACGCCGTGCTGCTGCGCGCTCGAGACGCCGGCGTCTCGGCCCTCGTCGTCGTGGGGTACGACATGGCCAGCAGCCGCAGCGCGGTGGACCTCGCCAACTCCTACGAGAGCGTCTACGCCACGATCGGCGTGCACCCGCATGACGCCAAGGACGTCACGTCCCGAGATATCGAGGCGCTCTCCCGTCTCGCCGATTCGGCGAAGGTTATCGCCATTGGGGAGATAGGGCTGGACTACCACCGCGACCTGTCCCCGAGAGATGTCCAGCGCAACGTCTTCCAGCAGCAGCTGGAGCTGGCCCGCAGCCTCAGCCTCCCCGTCGTCATCCACTCCCGCGAGGCCGACGAGGAGACGTTCGAGATCATCGCCGGCTACGAGCGACAGGCGTTGCCGGACTGGCCGAAGGACCGGCCCCTGGGCGTCATGCACTGCTTCGCCGGCGATCTGCCGCTCGCGCTTCGCTACATCGAGATCGGCTTCATAATCTCCATCCCGGCCACGTGCAGCTACGCCAATGCGGAGCGCATAAAGGCCGTGGCGGGCGGCATCCCGCTGCGGTGGCTGGCCGTAGAGACGGATTCCCCGCACCTGCCACCGCAACGATATCGCGGCAAGAGGAACGAGCCGGCGTACCTGGTGGAGACCGTCAGCTGCATCGCTGATATTCGGGGGGATACCTTCGCTGAGGTGGCCGACCGCACGGCGATGGCGGCGGCCTGGCTGTTCGGCCTGGGAGACATTGGTCAGCCGGCGGCAGAAGCGCCGGAGGGCGTTCGTTGAAGACGCGCCTTCTCTACGGCTCCGCGCAGGAAGACCTGGCCCGCGTTGAGCAGACGTTCGAGTCCCTGAAGAACGTTGACTACGGGCCCCTGGGCGAGATGCTGCGGATGGTGCTGGGCGGCGGCGGCAAGCTGCTGCGTCCCGCCCTGGCGCTGCTGTCCGGACGCTTTGGCGACTACAACCTTGACCTGCTGGTGCCGCTGGCGGCGTCGGTAGAGCTCCTGCACACCGCGACCCTCGTACACGATGACGTCATCGACGTCGCCTCCACGCGTCGCGGCCGGCCGACGGTCAACAGCGCCTTCCACAACTCCACGACGGTCATGCTGGGCGACTACCTGTTCGCACACGCCGCCGAGCAGGTAGCGCGCACGGACAACATCCGCGTCATTCGACTCTTCTCCAACACGCTCATGATCATGGCCAAAGGCGAGATTCGCCAGGACCTGGCCGCCTACGATAGCCGCCAGACAGTGCTCGACTACCTGCACCGCATCGGCGGCAAGACGGCCTCCCTCTTCGCCACGGCCTGTGAGGGCGGCGCCATCGTCGCCGGAGAGCCCGAAGATTGGATCGAGGCGATGCGGGAGTACGGGTACAACTTCGGCATGGCCTTCCAGATCGTGGACGATATCCTGGACTTCACGGGCGATGAGGCGCAGATGGGCAAGCCCGTGGGCAGCGATCTTATGCAGGGCACGCTGACTCTGCCGTCGCTACTGCTCATGGAGCGCCAGCCCAAATCGAACGCCATCCAGAGATACTTCTCGCGGCCCACCAAGGAGCGCCTGGCCCAAGCCGTAGAGATGATCGACAGCCCGGAGATCGCCGGCGAGGCATACCAGATGGCCCGCGGGTTCTGTCGCCGCGCCTGCGAAGCGCTTACGGTCCTGCCGGACAACGGCGACCGGCAGACCTTGATAGACCTGACGGAGTACGTTCTGGAGCGACGCAGCTAGACGCCGCGCTACGACGCGACCGGTGCTACCCGGGCGCGACCGTCTTGCGCGCCGGCTTGTGCTTCTTGGCTTTCACCGTCCGGAAGCCGTGCTCGTCCACACCCCAGCGGTCGCGATAGACCAAGTCAGATCGCTTCGCCAGATGCTTGTCCACTGCCACCACAACATCGTCTTTCCTGGGCCGTGGCGTGGGCTTCTGCTCCGCCAGCTCCGGGTGCTCCCAGCCTTTCATGGTGGTGGCGCGCTGCTTGACCTCTTGGCCCATATGCCAGTACGTCCCCTTGTCCGGCAGGCGGCGCGGGTAGCCATCGCGGAAGGTGAAGGCGCTGAAGCTGGACATGATGCGCTGGCCGTCCCGGTTGCATTCCGGACAGGGCACAGGCAATGGCGCCTCCCGCATCTGACGGATGGCTTCAAAGACACCGTTGCAACTCTGGCAGTAGTACTCGTACAGGGGCATGGCTAAGGCTTTTTCCCCCCTGCTGATCTTCCCTTGCGGACCTGGCCGCCGGACACTTTCCTGGCGCCGCTGGCCTTCACCCGAGCGATCGGCGGTTGCGGCGCATCGCTACGCACCGGCCGGTGGTGGTAGGGCACGCGCTGGGCGTATCCCTGCCTGAATGACATGGAGGCGAAAGTCGTGGGCATGATGCGATCAGCCTCGCCAGTGCACGTAGGGCAGAGCGAGGGCTGCTCAGAATCGCGGATCGACCGCAGCACCTCGAACACCTCGTCGCAGTTTCCGCAGTAGTATTCGTAAAGCGGCATATGTTCAGACCTCTATCGCCCGCTGCAGATCCTCGCGCCGCAGCCTCTCGATGAATGACCCGGCGTTCACGTCGCGCTCCAGCACGCAGACTATGTAGCTGCGCAGGTGCCTCTCCACCTCCTGCGCCAGAGCGGCCGGCATCCTCAGGCGCGCGATATCGTTATACGTCCCGCGCTGGAGGAGACGCAACACCTTCAGCCCCTCTAGCGTAAGCGTACGCGCGCCGGCGAGCCCGGGGACGCAAGCCCGACAAACCGCGCCTCCGCTCAGCGGCGCGAAGTAGTTCTGCTCCGGCTGCAGCGCGGAGCCGCAGCCCACGCAGCGGCCCAGCTCCGGCCGGAAGCCAGCGTGGTCCATGAGCCGCATCTCGAAATAGCGCAGCACCAGGTCAACGCTGTCAGCCAGTTCCAGCCGGCGCAGCGTCTCCAGCAGCAGGCGGTAGGCCGCGAAACCGGGCGAACGCTCCGGCGTAATGCGGTCTATCAGCTCTGCGGCGTAGAGCGCCCGACTCAGGCGCTGGAGATCGTCCCGCAGCTTCTGGAAGCTCTCCAGCGTGTCGCAGCCGGTGATGACATCGCTGATGTGCCCCCGCGCCAGCTGGATGATACAGCGGGTCAGGGGCTGCAGGTGCCCGGACATGCGGCTCGTGGTCTTGCGCACGCCCTTGGCCTTGGCGTCCATCTTACCGAAGGCCGGCGTGAACAGCGTCAGGATGCGGTCGGCCTCGCCCAGCCGGCGCTGGCGCAGGACGATGGCTTCCGTCTTGTACAAGCGTGGGGTTGCCATCAGCCTTGCATCTCCTGGCGGCCTTCCAGCGCTCGGGCCAGCGTCACGTCGTCGGCGTACTCCAGGTCGCCGCCCACGGGCAGCCCACGAGCCAACCGCGTCACCTTGAGGCCCAGCGGCCTCAGCAGCCGGTTCAGGTACATGGCGGTGGCTTCCCCCTCCAGGTTGGGGTTCGTGGCCAGGATCACCTCCTGCACCTCGCCGGAGCGCAGGCGCTGGAGGAGCTCAGCGATCTTCAGCTCCTCCGGGCCGATCCCGTCCATGGGCGAGATGGCGCCATGCAACACGTGATGGAGACCGCGATAGGAATGGGACCGCTCGATCGCCAGGATGTCCAGCGGCTCCTCCACCACGCAGATGACGCTGCGGTCGCGGCGGTCGTCGGAGCAGATGCGGCAGGGATCGACCTCGGTCACGTTCTGGCAGATGGAGCAGAAGATCACCTTCTCCTTGACCTCCAGGATGGCGGCCGCCAGCGCGTGCGCCTCCGCTGACGGCATCCGCAGGAGATGGTAGGCCAGCCGCTGGGCGCTCTTGGGCCCGATCCCCGGCAGCTTGTAGAACTCCTCGATCAGGCGGGCCAGCGGCGCTGCCGTAGCAGGGGTAGGTTCGTTCAAGAGGGTGTCACCTCAGCCAACCACGCCGGCCATCAGGTCATGTCGGGATGTTCAGACCGGGGATGTTGAGACCGCCGGCCAGACCGGCCAGCTGCTGCATCTGCCCGGCACGGACCTTCTCCAGCGCTTCGTTCATCGCGGCCAGCACCAGGTCCTGAAGCATCTCGACGTCATCCGCGTCCACCACTTCGGGCTTGATCGCGATCGATTTCAGCTCGGGGCGCGCATTCATGACGACGTTTACGGCGCCGCCGCCCGCGGATGCTTCGATGATCGTCTCTTCCAGCCTCTGCTGGGCCTGCGCGATCTTGGCCTGCATCTGCTGCAGCTGCTTCATCAGTTCAGGGTTCATTCCGCCACGGTTCGTCACCTTGGCCTCCTTCTTGCGTTTGTGGGGCTCCTACCGGCCTCGCGCCCAGCTCACGAGCGGCACGCGCTAGATGCCCACCCTTTACGGGGGTCTGCCTCTGCGTGCGCGGGGCGTGCTCAAAGATCACCTTCACCGGCCTGCCCAGGGCGGCGGAGAAGAGCTCCTCTATCTTCTGCCCGGACCCACCGCTCTCGATTCGCTCCAGGTGGAAGGTATGGTAGAAGCCCAGGGTGACACTTCCTTCTTCCTGAGCCGTCACCTCGCAGGAGCCGTTGAGCAGCGCCGCCAGCTGCTTATCGGCCGGGCCGTCTGTCTCCTTGCACGCCTGTCGCACGCGCTCCAGCAGCGCCTGTCCTGAGCTTATCGAACTGTCCGGCGCGGAGCCGGCGCCGCCGGGCACGGGCTCGAGCGGAGCTGTCTCTGCCGGGACCGCGGCGTCCTCGACCGGCGGGCCAACGCTGGCGCTGGCCACTGTGCTGGCCACTTCGTCCATCTCGGCCACCGGGATGCTGAACCGCGGCTCCGGCTTCGTTTCGATGACGACCTCTTCCGCGGCCGGCGCCTCGCCCCCGGCGACGAACTCCACGAGCGCCAGCTCCAGGGGCAACGATCCGCCAGAGGCGGACGGGTCGTCGCGAAAGTCTACCCGGCCGAACGTCCGTAGGGCCCGCAGTATCTCACCGCGCTCCCACCCGGCAGCTTCAGCCTTTACCTCCGCCGCCATCTCGCCCGGCAGGTCCAGCGCTTCCAGCGCGCCCGCCTTGGCCAGCAGCAGACCGCGGAGGTAGCGGACCACCTGGCGGCAGAACTGTTGTATATCCACGCCGTCATCGCGGACTGCGCAGATGAGCCTGAGACCTCCCGTCAGATCACCGCCCCGCGCCAGGCGTGCCAGCTGCCCGCTGCGAGCGTCTACGCTCAAGCCCAACGCCTCCTGCACCTGCGCGAGAGTCGGCGAGCGCCCATAGTAGCTCACCACCTGCTCCAGGCCGTTGATGGCGTCCCTCAGGCTGCCCGTCGCGCTGCGGGCGATCTCATCCAGGGACGGCTGGTCCAGGGAATAGCCCTCCTGCTGACAGATGAACGATAGTCGCTGCACGACGGCGGGCAACGGGATGCGGCGCAGGTCGAAGCGCTGGCAGCGCGAGATGATCGTCGACGAGACCTTGTGCGGCTCCGTCGTCGCCAGCACGAAGATGATGTGCGGCGGCGGCTCCTCCAGCGTCTTCAGCAGGGCGTTTTCCGCGCTGTTGCTCAGCATATGCACCTCGTCCAGGAGGTAGACCTTGCGCTGGCCGGCCATGGGTGTCAGGATCACGTTCTCGCGCAGCTGCCGGATGTCGTCGACGCTGTT
>JBGPMY010000121.1:0-5981 GCA_041487235.1 Dehalococcoidia bacterium | reverse complement strand
GCGCGCTGCGTCTCCTCGATATTGCCGGCGCCGGTCTTGATGCTACGCTCCTACAGCGCGCCCCCGCCGTCCCGCTCCAGCAGCCGCTCGCGCGACCAGAGGACGCCTTCATCCAGCAGGCGAGCGACGGCGGCGTCGTCGTAGCCCAGCTCCTTCAGCACCTCAGGCCCGTGCATGCCCAGAGGCGGCGGCGGCGCTTCGCTGCCGGTGGGCGTGGCGCTCATGCTTATGGGGAAGGCCGGCATGCGCAGGGGGCCCAGCACCGGATGCTCCAGGGTCACCATCAGGCGATTGGCGTCCACGTGGGGGTGGTCGAACAGCTCCTCGGGGAAGTTGACGGGGCCGCAGGGGACGTCAGCCCCATCCAGCACCGCCAGGCAATCCTCGGTCGTCCTTGCGAGGAAGGCGGATTCCAGCCCTTCCGTCGTTCCCCGATGCGCCTGCCGCACCTCTTCGGAGAACCAGTCGTAGTCCAGCCCCTCGACGCTGGGGTCGGTGACCGCGAAGGTGTCGCGCAGGGCACGGCGTTGGCGGTTATTGAGGCAGGCCACAGCGATGAGCCCGTCCTTCGTCTCGTAGACGCGATAGTAGTTGTTGCGGCCGCGCGGCGGGATGTACTGGGCCCGCAGCTTGGCGGCCTCCTCGTGGCGCAGGCCGTTGGACGTTCGCGCCTTCCGAAGCTCGGCGAGAAAGCCCTCACGCACCGGCCGGTCCAGCTCTTCGACGGAGAGGAGCGGGCGGTATTGGGCAGCGAGGCCGGAGGCGAACAGGCTGGCCTCGAGGCGCTGGCCGGCGCCGGTTATCGCCCGGTGGTAGAGAGCCGAGACGATGGAGTACGCCATGAACATCCCGGTGGTCACATCAGCGACAGCGAGCGTGGCGATGAAGGTGGGCAAGCCGCGCTCCAGCTTGTTCTCGTAGAGAATCATGCCGGTGGCGGCCTGGGAGAGGATATCGAAGCCGGGGCGGCCGCTGTAGGGGCCCGCGCTGCCGAAGGCGCTGTTCTCGCAGTAGATGAGCGACGGGTTGCGCCGCGACAGCGAATCGTAGTCCAGCCCCAACCGTCGGGCGACGCCGGGACGGTAGGCGATAACCACCACGTCCGCGCCCACGGCCAGGCGCTGGGCGATGTCGCGCGCCTGCGGGCGTTCCAGGTCCAGGGCGACGCTGCGCTTGCCGCGGTTTACTCCCAGGAAGCCGCGGCCCTCATACGGGCCCAGGGGCGCCGTGTGCCGCCAGGCGTCGCCCTCCGGACGCTCAACCTTGACGACGTTTGCCCCCATGTCCGCCAGCATCATGCAGCAGTAAGGCCCGGCGATGTACTCCGTGAATTCGATGACCTTGATCCCCGCGAGCGCTCCTGCCATGGCAAGCCCCTTCTGTCAGACGACGTGGCGTACCGTTTGCCACAGTATAACGGCAGCGCGGTGCAGAGGCTCCCGTGGCCGGCGGTGGCGAGATGCCTTAGATGCCTACGGCCGACAGCCGGGCCGCTGCCTGAGCGAGGGGGCGCCGGCGCTCAGATACCGTCGTCCGCAGGGACGATCCCTGGACCTCCCTGTGGTACACTCGGTGCGCGACGTTTTTGTGTAAAGGATCGACGTCAGACGGACGGTCGCCGAAGATGCGACCACGATAACCATGCCTGAGAACAGCACCTCCCCGTCGGAGGCCCGCGAGAGGCTACGCGGACAGCAGGAGAAAGACCAGCCGCCCCTCGTGCTCGTCGTCGACGACGATCAACGTCTGCTGGCAGCGCTGCGGCGAGGTCTGGCGCTGCACGGCTACCAGGTGGAGACGGCCGGGGACGCCGCCCAGGCGCTGGGCTGCCTCCAGAGCCATGAGGTCAACATCATTGTCCTGGACATCATGATGCCCGGCCTGGATGGGCTGAGCCTCTGCAGCCTGGTCAGGGAGAAAGCGGAGGTACCGATATTGATGCTGACGGCAAGGGACAGCGTGCCGGACCGGGTGGCCGGGCTGCAGGCCGGCGCGGACGATTACGTCGTCAAGCCCTTCGCCTTTGACGAGCTGGTGGCCCGCATAGAAGCGCTGCTGCGGCGCGCACGCCCGGACACGCCGCGGAGTGAGCGCCTGACATATGCGGACATAGATCTGGACCGGAAGGGTTGGGCGGTCAGCCGCGGTGGCCGGGCGCTGGCCCTCACCGCCACGGAGTTCCGCCTGTTGGAGCGGTTCATGCGCGCCGCCGAGCAAGTCCTATCCCGGGAGGAGCTGCTGGAGGCGATCTGGGGTGAAGACTCGCGCTTCGCGGAGTCCAACGTCGTGGACGTGCATGTCGCCAACCTAAGGCAAAAGCTGGAAGCAGACGGCCGGCCACGCCTCATCCACACCGTGCGCGGGGTGGGCTACATCATGAAGGACAGGTGATGTCGCTCCGGCTTCGCCTCACCGTCCTTTACGTAGTCCTCCTGGCCCTGGCGCTGGCGGCGTTCAGCCTCACCGCCTACCTGATCGCCAACAGGAGGCTCTACAACAGCCTGGACGATGGCCTGTCCGTCCGTGCGCAGGTCGTAGTGTCCGATCTGGGGCCCCTCAGCGGCCCACTCTCCGGTGGGAGCATCACCCGCAGCCAGCGGGCGCTGGACAGCCAGGCTTCCGGCGGCGCCGTGTTTCAGATCCGGAGCACGGATGGGCCTGTGGTCTACTCCTCCTTCCAGAGCGGAGACCGAGACTTGCCGCCACCCAAGACAGCGGGCGGCGATGAGCCGGTCTTCTTCACTCGGAAGGTCGCCGGACAGCAGCTGCGAATCATCTACCAGCCGATCGTGCGCGACGGCAACGTCATCGGCAGCGTGGAGGTCGCTCAGTCGCTGAAGGAGACGGACGAGGCGCTGGGCGAGATTCGGGACATCTTCATCGTCGGTGGCCTGGCTGCCCTGTTCCTAACCAGCGTGCCCGCCTACCTGGTGGCGGGTCGCGCCCTGCGACCCATCAGGCAGGTCTCGCAGCTGGCGCGCGACATCGAGCGCACGGCCGATTTCAGCCGGCGCCTGCCGGCGCCCGGGTCTGGTGGCGAGACCAGGGAGCTTGTCGCGACTTTCAACGCCATGATCAATCGTGTGGAAAACACGCTGGTGGCCCAGAGGGCGTTCCTGGCGGACTCCTCGCATGAGCTTCGCCGACCTCTTACGGTGATCCGCACCAACCTGGACGTCCTGAACGATCCAGCGCTGCCGCCGGAGGAGCGGGAGCCCTGCCTGGCGGAGATGCGCTCCGAGGCCGAGGCGATGAGCCGCCTTCTCTCTGACTTGCTCCTGCTGTCGCGGGAGGAGACTCAGGCGATCGGGCGCGCCCCCGTAGACTACACCTCACTCTGCAGCGACGCCGTCGACCGGCTGGCTTCGCAGGACCGCCGGCATGAGATAGCGGCGGACGTGGGCGCAGAGATCCACATCCTCGGCGATAAGGAGCGTCTGGGCCAGATGCTGGGCAACCTGCTGGGGAACGCCGCCGCCTATACGCCGGAGGGCGGCCGGATTGAGCTTCGGCTCCAGCGATTGAACGGCGTCGCCCGCGTGGAGGTCCGCGACACGGGCATCGGTATCCCGGAGGACGACCTGCCGCACGTCTTCGATCGCTTCTACCGTGGGCAGAACGCCCGCGCCGCCAGAGCCGACGGCACGGGGCTGGGCTTGGCCATCGTCAAGTACGTGGCGGAGGCCCACGGCGGCACTGTTTCGGCAGCCAGTCAGCCCGGCAAAGAGACCACGTTTGTAGTGGACCTGCCGGTCACGGACGAACAGAACGGCTCGACCTTCATCACATCTTAGAGCTGCCTTAATCGTTTCTTAATGCCGAGGCGGGCTGGAAGCGGTACCTTTGGCGAGAGTCGGCTTCCCTTAAGCTGAGGAGGAGAGACGATGAAGGTGCCGCCCGCGGCGGTGTACTTCCCGGAAGAGGATCGCGCCTGGATCCTGGCGCGTATAGACGAGTGCCTGGCAAGCGGCCGCCTGACTCTGGGCGACAACGGCGCGGAGTTGGAGAAAGCGTTCGCCGAGATGTGCGGTGTCCGCTACGCCGTGGCTGTTAACAGCGGCACCAGCGCCCTGGAGATCATCTTGCGCTCGATCGGTGTGGAGGGACGGGAGGTGGTAGTCCCCACGAACACCTTCTACGCCACCGCCGGCGCCGTGCTCCACGCCGGTGGACGCGCCCGCTTCGCCGACTGCGAGCCGGACTCCTTCGCCCTAGACGTCGATAGCCTGCGCAGCGAGCTCGGGCCGCAAACCGCAGCCGTGATCCTGGTCCACATCGGCGGCATCATCACGCCCCGCATAAGCGAGATCCGCGCCATCTGCCAGGGGGCCGGCGTGCCGCTGATAGAGGACGCGGCCCACGCTCACGGCTGCACACTCCAGGGCCAGGCGGCGGGGAGCTTCGGCAGGGCGGCCGCCTTCTCCTTCTATCCGACGAAAGTGATGACCAGCGGCGAGGGCGGCATGATCATCACCGACGACGAGGCGATATACAAGGAGGCGCTGGTCTACCGCGACCAGGGCAAGGAAGGGTTCACGACCAACTTCCACACCCGCCTGGGCTACAACTGGCGGCTGAGCGAGCCCCACGCCATCATCGGCTTGGCGCAACTGCGGCGTCTGGACGAGTTCATCGAGCGGCGCGCGGAGATCGCCGCCGTGTACGACGCTGGCTTGCCGGCGCTGGCGCCGCGCTTGAAGGCAGTCCGGCCATCGCCCGGCAGCCGCTGCAATTACTATAAGTACATCGTCCTTCTGGAGGGGATCGATCGCGGCGCCCTCAAGAAGGCGATGCGCGAAGAGTTCGACGTAGGGCTGAGCGGCGAGGTGTACGAGACGCCGTGCCACCTGCAGCCGGTGTTCGCCTCGGCCAGCGCCGGCCCTCTCACCAAAGCCGAGAAGCTGTGCGCCAACCACATCTGTCTGCCTGTCTCCGTGAAGATGACCGGAGACGACGCACGATACGTGCTTCAATCGCTGGAGCGCTCGATCGACGCCATCCAGGCCGCGCCGGCGAAGGCGGCCCTCTAAGATGCGGGTTGGCGTCACCGGCGGCTCCGGCTTCATCGGCTCGCACGTAGTCGACGCCCTGGCGGCCGCCGGCCACCAGGTGACGGTCATCGACCGGCTGCCGCCTCACCGGCCCGACGTGGGGCACCAGGACGTCAGCATCCTGGATGGCGAGGCGCTGGTGGAAGGTACGCGTGGGCTGGACGCGCTGTTCCACCTGGCGGCCTTCGCCGACGTCAACGATGTCGTCCGGGACCCGATCGGCGCCATCGACCTCAATGTGACAGGCACAGCGCGCGTGCTGGAGGCTGCCCGCCAAAACGCCATCGGCCGGGTCATCCTCGCCAGCACCGTGTGGGTCTACTCATCGGTTGCGCCCTCCGAAGGAGACGAGGTGGACGAAGGCGCGCCCATGGCCATGGAGGCGGTGCGCCACGTCTACACCTCCACCAAGCTGGCGGCGGAGATGCTCTGCCACGACTACTGGAACATGCACCAGCTCCCGTTCACCATTCTGCGCTACGGCATCCCCTACGGGCCGCGCATGAGGCTGTCGCTGGTCGTGCCACTGTTCGTGCGCAAAGCCCTGGCCGGAGAGCCGCTGACCGTGGCCGGTGACGGCTCCCAGCACCGCAAGTTCGTCTACGTGGAGGACCTGGCCCGGGCTCACGTGCTCGCCCTCGGCGACGCGGCGCAGAACCAGACCTACAACCTGGACGGCGCTGAGAAGATCACGATCAAGCGCATCGCCGAGACCGTGTTGCACCTGACCGGCGCCGAACGGCCGATCGAGTTCATGCCCGCCCGGGCCGGTGACTACGCCGGCAAGGACGTGGTCAGCGATAAAGCCGCACGGGAGCTTGGCTGGGTGCCTCAGATCGACTTCGACGAAGGAATGAAACGCACAGTGCCGTGGCTGATCGAGCGAGTTCGCGCGGAGGAGGAAATGGCCGCGGCGACCACGCGATGACG
>JBGPMY010000120.1:0-5987 GCA_041487235.1 Dehalococcoidia bacterium | reverse complement strand
CTTCTTCGGTGAGCTGGCCCTGGGGAGTCGTCGCAGGCTCGTGAGGCGCCGGTGGTGCGACCGCTTCGACGGGGCTCTCCACCGCGGCCCGGCGGTGCTTGCGGCCGCCGCGATTGCCGCGGCGTCGCTTGGGCTTGGCCTCCGGATCGCCGTCGGCGACTGTCGGTTCCGGTGGGGTCTGGTCCGCCTCGGGCTGCGCGTCCGCGCGACGGTGACGGCGGCCGCCACGGTGGCCGCGATGCCGCTTTGGCTTGCCGTTGGTGGATGGTTCGCTGGAGAGAGGTGGCGCGAAGGGATCGGGGTCGCGAGAGTCTGGAGCGACGCGCGCTGGGCCGTTCGTGCCTCCCGCGGTCTTGGCCGGCTGGTTCGTGGCGCGTGCCATCTGCTGTCATTCTACTTCAGGGAATACTTAAATGCTATGGCCTGTTGATCGAAGTTATCCACAGGTGTTGATTCGGTGATAGAGTTGCTGCTAGATCGTGTGGACAACCACCGGGAGCAGCGATGCCAAGCGCTGAAATCAACGGAGCACAACTCTATTACCAGGACCAGGGCAAGGGCTTTCCCGTGGTGTTCGCTCACGGGGCCGGCGGAAACCACTTGAGCTGGTGGCAGCAGGTGCCCGAGTTCAGCCGGAGATATCGCTGTGTCACCTTCGATCACCGCGGCTGGGGGCTGTCCATCGATGCCGCCGACCTGGGGCCGGCGGCGTTTATCGATGACCTGACGGGGCTGCTCGATCACCTGGGGGTGGAAGAGACGTTCCTGGTGGGGCAGTCCATGGGCGGTCTAACGTGCCTCGGCTTGACGATCGCCAATGCCCATCGCGTGCGCGGTCTGGTGATGGCCAACACGTTCGCGGGGATGCGACGAGAGGTGTGGCTGGCATCGGACGAGGAGACGCGGTCGCAGGCGCGATCGATCTGGGACAGGCGGCGCGCCGACGGCATCAAACGGGCGCTGGCGCGGGAGTTCGCCAGCAAGCACAAGGACCGGGCGTTCCTCTACAAGCAGATCCGCTTGCTGAACGAAGAGGGGCCGAACCGGCTGCAGACGGAGGAGCGCGTGCAGAGGTTTCGCGCGCTGGAGCGCGTGCCGGAGACGGCGGCGAGCCGCGAGACGCTGGCGGCGATGCGGACGCCGGTGCTGTTCATCGGCGGCGAGCACGACGAGGTGATGCCGGTCTCGTTGATGGCGATCGCTCAGACGATGATTCCGGGTTCGCGCATGGTGGTCGTGCCCGGCGCCGGTCACTCGGTCCACTTCGAGCAGCCGGAGACGTTCAATCACATCGTCCTGGAGTTCTTCGCCGAGTGTAGCGCGGCTGCGACAGCGCCGTCGCGTCAAGGCCAGGCTTAAGCCTGGCCTTCGATGGCCTGTACCGCTCGCCGCCTCCTTCGACGCGCGCCATTTGGCGCGCCGACGCTTTTCGGGGATAATGAAGCGTCAGGGGGTGTCATGAGCGACGGCGGCGATCGCGATTCCGGCGACAGCGAGCGGAAGATGTTTGCCCCCAGGCCCCGCAACGTGGAGGCGTACGTGCAGCAGGACAAGATACGGACAATCCACTACGGCATCGGGGCGATAGGCGCGGAGGTCGTGCGCTCGGTCCTCGACAACCCGGAGATCGAGATCGCGGGCGCCATCGACGCGCACCCCTCGAAGGCCGGCAAAGACCTGGGCGAGGCCGCCGGTCTAGGCCGCAACCTGGGCATCCCTGTCGCCTACGAGGCGGAGTCGCTGCTGAAAGACGTCTATGCGGACGTGGTGGTCCACTGCACCGGCTCGTCGCTCATGGAGATCTACCCCCAGCTCATGTCCATCGTCTCCTGCGAAAAGAGTGTCGTGTCCAGCTGCGAGGAGCTGTCGTTTCCCTGGGTGCGCTATCCGGAGATATCGCAGAAGCTGGACCGTCGTGCCAAGGAGACGGGTGTGCGCGTGCTGGGCACGGGCGTCAACCCCGGATTCGTGATGGACCTGCTGCCGCTGATGCTGGTGACGGTCTGTCAGCAGGTGAAGTCGATCAAGGTAGAGCGGGTGGTGGACGTGGCCAGCCGCCGGATTCAGCTGCAGCGCAAGGTGGGCGTGGGGCTGAGCGTGGAGGGGTTCCGCCAGGGCGCGGACGGCGGTGGGATCGGGCACCTGGGCCTGCGGGAGTCCGTGTTCATGATCGCCGATACGCTGGGCTGGCATCTGGACAGCGTCAACGAGACGATGGAGCCGGTGCTGGCGCCGGAGCGCCTGAAGACGGAGTACTTTTCCGTGGACCGTGGCTACGGAGTGGGGCTGCGCCAGACGGCGGTGGGCACTATGGCCCGCAAAGAGGTCATCCGGCTGGAGCTGGAGATGTCGCTGGGGGCCAAGGACGCGCACGACAGCGTGGAGATCGACGGCAAGCCGCCGATCAAGCTGATCATACCCGGCGGCGTGCAGGGCGACGTGGCGACGGCGTCGATCATGGCCAACTGCGTGCCCGCCATCGCCCGCAGCCGGACGGTGGGGCTGCTGACGATGCGGGACCTGCCGCTGCTTCCGTACTACCGCCAGCGCCCGCAGCCGCGCGAGGAGTTCGGATGAGCAACCTGGAGACGTACCAGCGTCTCCATCCGGGCTCCGCGAAGCTGTACGAGGAATCCCTCCGCACGTTCCCTTCCGGAGTCACTCACGACATCCGCTACCTGACGCCGTTCCCCATCTTCGTCGAGCGGGCGCAGGGGAGCCGCAAGTGGGACGTGGACGGCAACGAGTACGTGGACTACGTCATGGGGCACGGTGCGCTGTTCCTGGGACACGCCCACCCGCAGATCACACAGGCGGTCGTGGAGCAGGCGCAGAAGGGGACGCACTATGGCGCCAGTCACCGGCTGGAGCTGGAGTGGGGGAAGCTGGTGCGGCAGCTGGTGCCCTGCGCGGAGGAGGTGCGCTTCACCAGCTCCGGCACGGAAGCGACGCTGATGGCGCTGCGGCTGGCCCGCGCCTACACCGGCCGCGACAAACTCCTGAAGTTCGACGAGCACTTTCACGGCTGGCACGACGCCGTGATGGGAGAGCGGCGGGCGGAGTCGGAGTCGCCGCAGTCGCCCGGTGTGCCGGCGGCGACGCTGAGCAACACGATTAGCGTCCCGCAAAACGACATCGCGCTGGTGGACCAGAGGCTGGCCGAGGGCGACGTGGCGGCCGTCATCCTGGAACCGACGGGCGCACACTGGGGGACGCTGCCCCTGGTGAAGAACTTCTTGGCCGACCTGCGGGAGGTCACTCGGCGGCACAACGCGGTCTTGATCTTCGATGAGGTGGTCACCGGCTTCCGGGTGGCGCCGGGCGGGGCCCAGGAGCGCTATGGCGTGACGCCTGACCTGACGACGCTGGCCAAGATCGTGGCCGGCGGACTGCCCGGCGGCGCGGTGGCAGGCAAGGCCGACATTCTTTCGATGCTGGAGTTCCGCAGCGACGCCGGCTGGAACGCTGAGCGGCGTGTCGCCCATCCCGGGACGTTCAACGCCAACCCGCTGTCGGCGGCGGCGGGCTCGACGATGCTGTCGACGATTGCTGGAGGTCAGCATCATCGGTATGCAGATGGACTGAACGCGCGGCTGGTGTCGGAGCTGAACGACGTGCTGGAGCGGTCGGGCCTTCCCGGCTCCGTCTACGGGCTGGCGTCGTACTTCCACATCGTGCTGGGACATGACGTGCCGCGGCCGAGCGACGGCATCGAGTGGCCGGATGGCGTGCTGCGGCCGCGCATGAAGGGGACTCTAGTGATGTCGCTCAAGCGGGGGATGCTGAACCACGGCGTGGACCTGATGACCGGGAGCGGCGGCTTCATCTCCGGCGTCCACACAGGCGGCTTCGTCTCCGGCGTGCACACGGAAGAGGACATCTCGCGCACCGTCGGGGCGTTCGAAGCCACGCTGCGGGAGATGCGGGCAGAGGCGCTGGTCTAGGGGAGGTTCTACCGCACCTTGAAAGGTGCGGCTTAGTCCGATAGCGACAGGCCGAAGCCTGTCCCACAGGGAAGGGTCTCGCGGTCGCCGCTACCAGGCGTCGGGCCGTATAATCGGCGATACTATGAACCCCGCGGAGCGCAGACTCATCGGCTACGCGGCGGCGGCGCACGGCCTCGTGCACATCATGGAGCTCACCTACCCGGCGCTCCTGACGCGTATCGAGGCGGAGTTCGGAATTCGGGCTGTCGTCACCGGCGGCCTCGCCACCGTCTTCGGCTGGGCGTTCGGGAGCAGCGCCATTCCCGCCGGCTTTCTCACGGACAGGCTGGGCTCCAGGCAAGTCATCGTCTACGCCTTCGCCGGGGCCGCCGTCATGGCGGTCCTGATCGGCCTGGCGCCCAACGAGTGGTTCCTGGCGGCGGGCTTGCTGGGGTTGGGCCTCTGCATCGGTCTCTATCATCCGGCCGGGCTATCGCTCATGGCGCAGGGCGTGCGTCAGCGCGGGCTGGCCCTGGGATTCCACGGGACGGCGGGTAACGTGGGGCAGGCGATGGCCCCCGCCATCGCCATCGGCCTGGCGGTGCTGGTGGACTGGCGCACGGCGTTCTTCTTCGTGGGCGGGCTGTCGGCGGTCATGGCGCTGGTGATGGCGACGACGCGGCTCAACGTGCGCGGCGGCGCGGAAGTGATTACGCTGGACATCTCCTCTGAGTCCGCCGATCCGACGACGAAGCGGGACAAGGGCCTCCTGGCGCCGCTGCTGGTCGTCTATGCCGGCTTCATCCTGGGCGGCACCGTCTATCGAGGCGCCATCACCTACCTGCCCAAACACCTTGAAGACTTCGTGAACCAGGACTTCGGCGGCGCCTTCGTCACGGTGGCGCTGCTCATGGGCGCCGTGGGCCAGCTGGTTGGCGGTGGCCTGTCGCAGCGGTTCCGGCTGGAACGGATAGCGCCGGTGATCGGCCTGCTGACGATTCCGGCGCTGGTGTTGACGGGGCTGCTGAGCGGCGCGGCGCTGGTGGTGGCGGCTTCAGCCTTCGTCTTCCTGTACTTCGCCAACCAGCCTGTGCTCACGGGGCTCATCGCGGACTATTCGCCGCCGGGCGCCGTGGGGCGCAGCTACGGCGTATCGTTCTTCGCCGGGTTCGGGCTGGGCTCTACGGGCGGTGTCATCGCCGGCGCCCTGGTTGACCGCTGGGACACGCAGGCGGCATTCCTGGGGCTGACGGGGTTCATGGCCGTCTCGGTCGTCCTCAGCTTCGTGATCTGGCTCATGGCAGAACGCCGCGGTGGTGGCCAGGTGGCAGCGCCGGTGGCTGTGGAAGGCCGTAGCTAGGCATGGGCTGGCTTGACGGCAATGTAGCGATCGTTACCGGCGCTGGGCGTATGCGCGGCATTGGACGAGCGATCGCGTTGCGGCTGGCGGAGGAAGGCGCGGCGGTCGTCGTGACGGCGGTGGCCCGACCGGCGGAATCGTTGCCGCAGCACGAGCGCGACGCCGGCTGGCGTAGCGTGGCGTCCGTGGCGGACGAGATCGAGTCGATGGGGTCGCGGGCCTTAGCGATGGATGTCGACGTCACGAAGCCGGAGCAGGTGCGAGGGATGGTGGAGCGCGCCCTCGACCAGTTCGGGCGCGTCGATATCCTCGTCAACAACGCAGGTCTGGCCATCGTCTCGGGCAAGAAGAACCTGTGGGAGGTGGATGACGACGAGTGGTTCCGGGAGATAGACGTGAACCTGCACGGCGTATACCACTGCTGCAAGGCGGTGGCGCCGGTGCTGATCGAGCAGGGCGATGGCGGCAAGATCATCAACATCTCGTCGCTCGCCGGGCGGGTGGCGCAGCCGCAGTACGGGGGCTACACGCCGGCTAAGTTCGCAGTCATCGGCCTCACGCAGATGCTGGCGCTGGAGCTGGCGCCGCACAGGGTGAACGTCAACGCCGTCTGCCCGGGGTCCACGGACACGGACATGATGGACGGCACGTTCCGTCGCACGGGCGAGCGCATGGGCATCCCCTTCGAGATGATCAAGGAG
>JBGPMY010000119.1:0-5989 GCA_041487235.1 Dehalococcoidia bacterium | reverse complement strand
CGTCTGCGCGCCCAGGGCCAGCGCCAGGCCGGTGATGCCCAGGCCGGTGACGATGGCGGTGATGTTGACGCCCAGCTCAGGCAGGATGGTGACGACGGCGACTAGCAGCAGGGCGAGGCCGAGGGAGCGGTCGATCACGCCGATGATCGTGTTCGTGCGCTTCTGCATCTCCTCGTCGCGCCCTTCGGCTCGACGCAGGAGGGTGGCGTGGGCGAGGCGGTGGAACATATTCCGGAACACGAGGTAGGCGAGGGCCACGAGGGCGACGATCAGGAGGATGGTGAGGCCGCTGGCGGTTAGCCAGCGCTCAACTTCATCCCAATGGCAGATGTCGCACACGAGGAACAGCGGCACGCGGTCTCCCCTCCCGTTTTCGATGGTGATCGCCTCTAGGCTAGGCGAAGCGAGAGGCGGGAGGCAAGCGAGAGGGGCGGGCCGTCCCGTATACTCTACGGCATGAACCTGCTGCACCGCTGGAGGTGCCGCTCGACCGGCTGGGGGAAGCTCGTCGAAGAACGGATCATCCCCTGGACGCTGGACGGGCTGGACTTGGGGGACGACGCGCTGGAGATCGGGCCGGGCCCCGGCCTCACTACCAACGTCCTGCGGACGCAGCTGACGCGGCTGACCTGCATAGAGATCGATCCGCGTCTGGCGGCGTCCCTCACGAAGAGGATGGACGGGACGAACCCTTCGACTGCGCCTGGCGGCGCGCTCAGGGCAGGCGTAACGGTGGTCGAAGGCGACGCCACCTCGATGCCGTTCCCGGACGCCTCGTTCACGGGGGCGGCGTGCTTCACCATGCTGCACCACGTGCCTTCGGCGGAGCTGCAGGACCGGCTGCTGGCGGAGACCTTCCGTGTGGTCAAGCCGGGCGGCGTGTTCGCTGGCACGGACAGCCGGACGAGCCTGCGCTGGCGGCTGTATCACCTGTTCGACACGTGCGTGCCCGTGGACCCGAGCGCCTTCGGTGCCCGCCTGGAACACGCCGGGTTCGTGGACGTGGCCGTGGACGCGAACCCGTGGGCGTTCCGCTTCCGGGCGAGCAAGCCGTAGGCCAACCGCGGTCAGTTACAGCGAGTCGTATATCGCCCGGATAAGCGGGGGCTGGCGGGGGTCCACCAGGTCGGCCGGCAGGATCATCTTGTTCATCGTGTAGCCGATCCCCAGCTTGGCCTCGGGGTCCGCTTCGCCGTAGGAGCCGCCCATGCCGCCGTGCCCGAACAGGTTGCAGTTGGGGCTGAGCTGAAACTCCGGCTGCTCCAGCATGAACCCCAGCCCGATTCTTGTCGGGAGGCCCAACAGCACGGCATCCTGGCCGTACGACTGCTCTACGGTCGCCGCCTCGATCGCGTCCCGGCTGAGAACGCGGAAAGCCTGCCCGTCTGGGCCGTCCAGCTCGCCGCCGCGGGCCAGGGCGCCGTACAAGCGGGCCAGGGCACGGGCGTTGGTGTGCCCGTTGGCGGCCGGGATCTCCGCCGCGCGCCACTGGCGGCTGTTGACCTGGCCGGGCGCCATCATATCCGGCGAGACGATGAAGGCCTTGTACGACATCGACTGCTGATCGGAGAAGATGGCGAAGAAGGGATTGCTCTCGGCCAGCTCCAGCAGCGGCGCCGAGATCAGCTCCGCCGTCCGGCTGTCATGCTCCGCCGCCAGACCGATGTGGAAGTCCAGGCCTAGAGGCTCTGCGATCTCCTCGCGGAAGTACGTGCCCACGCTCTTGCCGGTGATCCGGCGGATGACTTCGCCCACCAGGTGGCCGTACGTCAGCGCGTGATAGCCGTGCTTGCTGCCCGGCTGCCACCACGGCGCCTGCGCCGCCAGAGCGGCCGTCATCACGTCCCAGTTGTAGAGGGCCCCGTACGGCAGCGGCTCGCTGATCGCAGGCAACCCCGCGCGGTGGCTGAGGAGGTATCGTACGGGCAGCTCTGCCTTGCCCGCCTGGGCGAACTCCGGCCAGTAACTGGCAACGGGGGCGTCGACGTCCAGCAGCCCCTGGTCCACGAGGCGATGGGCGCAGGTGGCGACGATCCCCTTCGTGGTGGAGTAGACGTTGACGATGGTGTCGCGCTCCCAGGGTCGCGTCCGGGCGGCGTCGGCGTGGCCGCCCCACAGGTCGACGACCATCCGGCCGTCCACCATCACGGCCAGGGCGGCGCCCACCTCTCCGTGATCGATAAAGTTCTGCGCGAAGGCGTCCCTGACCGTGCTGAAGCGGCTATCGCAGACGCCGTGGACTTCGGTTGCGGTGGTCATGTTCGTTGCTCCTACGGCTCGGTATGTTGCCCGATTATCCTAACACTACTCAGCAGCGGCCGCCTTCTGACGACTCTGCGACGCTCGCGATGTCACCTTTCCTCCCAGCTCACCTCGTACACGCGCACCGGGTCCTCGAAGCCACGCAGCGCTATCTCGCCCCGGTCCGAGAACAGGAACCCCTTCCCCGCCACCAACTCCCGCACAACGTTGGAGACCAGGATCCGGCCGGGCTCTCCCTGGGCGCAGATGCGGGCGGCGAGCTGCACGGCCGTGCCGAACAGGTCCTCGTCCTCAGACACGGGCTCGCCCGCGTTTAGGCCTATGCGAACGCGGATCGGCTCACCCACCGACGAAGGACCAGCACTGCTAAACGCCCGTGCTGAGCCCCTCGAAGCCCTGCCCTGAGCGGAAGGTTGTCGCTCCGCTCGCCCTTCGAGAGCCTCAGGGTGAGCGGGAAGGGAAGTTGTGCGTTCCGCCTGCCCTTCGAGAGCCTCAGGGTGAGCGGGAAGGGATGCATTCCGTTCGTCGAACGCGCGTTGGAAGGCGATGGCGCACTCAAGCGCTCTGCTGGCCGAGGCGAACGAGGCCATGATGCCGTCGCCTGTGTGCTTGATCTCCATGCCGCCGTGCGCTTTCAAGGCGTCTCGAATGATGGCGTTGTGGGTGCGAAGGAGTTCCTGTGCGGCGGCGTCGCCAAGCCGCTGTGTGACGGTCGTGGACCCCTCCATGTCGGTGAAGAGGATGGTGACAAGACCGCGGATGTCTGCGGGCGCAGCAGCCGGGCTCGCCTGCGCGGGCGCCTCGCCTTCCGCCAGGAAATCGTTGATGGCGCGGAGCGCCGCCTCAGTGTTCCCCAGGTAGGGGGCAAGCGACTCTCCTTCCAGGAGGGCCAGTTGCGCTCCGGGTATCCGGGAAGCGAGACCCTTGGCAACGACGAGATCCAGAGCTTGGTACTGGCGACGGTGAAGGACCAGGCACGGCGATCTCACTTCGCCCATGAGGTCTGTGATGTCGAATTCCCGCGTCGCGGCAACTTCCGCCTGCAGCGCTTCCTTTGTGATGCTCTCTCTGATCATCACGGCGATCTGCCGGGCCGGCTCCCCCGCCGACCAGCCAAAGAGGGTGTGTGCCGTCGTCTCCGTGTACAGCTCGAAGTCCTTCTCCAGCAGATCGAGCCGCGCCTGGACCCGCGGCGACCCATACCAGTCCAGCCCTCGGGCGGTGGCACACCACAGGAGAAGATGCGACACCCGCTGCGGATTGCGCGCCGCATAGGCTATGGCAATCGGCCCGAAGTGGCTGGAGACTAGCAGATCGAACGTCTCCAATCGGAGGCTGTCCACAACCGCCTCCAGGTCCCCAATCTGGGCGTCAAGGGAATAGTCGGTTACGTCGCGATCGGACAGCCCTGCGCCCCTCCCGTCGTAGCGGATCAACCGGCGCTTCTCGGCCAGACGCTCATACCAGAGACGGCAGGCGGGGATCTCCCACTCCAGCTGAACGTGGCTGAACGGCGGTATGGGCATGTAAACGAGAGGCGTCCCCTTCCCCATCTCCCAGAACGCGATGTTCACCCCGTCCTTGGTTTTCGCGTACTGGATGCGCGGCTCCATGACAGGGATATCCTACACCTTCAGCTGTCGCTAAGCCCCGATCTTTTCCAGGGGCGCGAAGGAGAGCAGCAGCCAGGCATCCGTTCGGCCTGAGCCTGTCGAAGGCCTTCGTCACAGCACTGCAATGCCGTTCACCTTGTTCGAACCCTGTACGAAAACCGCCGCGTGGATACGAAGCAATTCGACCCTTCGACTACGCTCAGGACAGGCAAGCTCAGTGCGAACGGGTTAGGCGCCCTCGCACCCTACGCCTCCACCCGCTCAAGGGGCGCGAATGAGAGGAGCAGCTTCTTGATGCCCGCCTCTCCCTGGAAGGCGACGACGACCTGGTAGTCCATACCCGAAGGCTCGCAGGAGACGACGATGCCTTCGCCGAACTTGGCGTGGCGCACGTGGTCGCCGGCGGAGAAGGAGTCGGCCGGCGCCGCGCGTGCCTTTTCATCGGCGCGAATGCCGTAACGATAGCGAGTGGGGAACAGCGTTGGTGTGGACGCTCGCTGGCTCTGGGCGATGAGCTGCGGCGGGATGTCCGACAGGAAGCGCGAGGCCGGGTTGTGGCCGGCGAAGGCGCGGCGGAAGGCGCGCACCAGGTAGAGGTGGCGCTTGGCGCGGGTCATCCCCACGTAGCAGAGGCGGCGCTCCTCCTCCAGCTGCGCCGGGTCGCCGCTCTCCATGGAGCGCATGTGCGGCAGAAGACCCTCCTCCATGCCGACGATGAAGACGGCCGGGAACTCCAGCCCCTTGGCGGCGTGCAGCGTGATCAGCGTGACGGTGTCCGCCTTCTCGTCGTACTGATCGACGTCCGTGATCAGGGCCACGTCCTCCAGGAAGGCCGCCAGGGCGTGTTCGGGCTTCAGTTGGTCGTACTGGGCGGTGACGGCGCGCAGCTCCTGGATGTTCTCCCAGCGCTCCTCGCCGTCGGGTTCTGCGAAAAGGTGTGGCTTGTACTCAGCGCGGTCGATGACCGCGTCCAGCAGGTCGGAGAGGGAAGACGTTTTGGCCAGCGCAATCAGCTCGTTCAGCATCCCCAGGAAGCGCAGCAGTGCGCCAACGGTGCGCTTCTGGAAGGGCCCTTCGACTGCGGCTCCGCCTTTGGCTCCGCCGCGCTCAGGATGAGCGGCACTGTAATCCGGCGAATCGCGCTCGGTGTCGGCGATGAGCTGCAGGGCGGCGTAGGGAGGTATCTCGCGGTCGCGTGACCAGCGATTGAGCTCGGCGATGGTGCGGTCGCCGATGCCGCGGTGAGGGACGTTGATGACGCGCATCAGGGCCACGGAGTCGAAGGGGTTCTGGAGCAGGCGCAGGTAGGCCAGCAGGTCCTTGACCTCGCGCCGCTCGTAGAAGCGGGTACCGCCCACGAGGCGATAGGGGATGCCGCGTCGCACCAGCGCTTCCTCCAGCGGGCGCGACTGGGCGTTCGTGCGGTACATGACGGCGATATCTTGGTTCCGCAGGGGCGCAGCACTTGCCGACCGCGTTCCTCCGTCTGCCCCGGTTGTGCTCGCAATTGAAGCCTTGCCAGCCGCCTTCGACGGGTGCTGCGCCCCTACACCAGATGTCAGCCGCTGCACCTCCTGTGCCACGAACGTCGCTTCGTCCTCCTCGTCGTACGATTCGTGGACGACGATTGGGCCGCCGGCGCCGTTCTCCGTCCACAGGTTCTTCTCCTTGCGCTGCTTGTTGAGGGCGATGACGGAGTGCGCGGAGTCCAGGATCGTCTGCGTGGAGCGATAGTTCTGGTCCAGGATGACCAATCGGGCGTCCGGGAAGTCGTGCTCGAAGTTGAGGATGTTGCGGATGTCGGCGGAACGCCAGGTGTAGATAGACTGGTCGGGGTCGCCCACGACGCAGATGTTGCGGTGGCGGGAGGCCCACTGCTTGCCCAGCATGTACTGGGCGATGTTGGTGTCCTGGAACTCGTCGATGTGGACGTAGGCGTAGCGCTCCGCGTACTTCTCCAGAACATCCTCTCGCTCCTGGAACAGCGTGACGGTCTTGAGGAGGATATCGTCGAAGTCCAGAGCGTCGTTCTGCTCCAGCAGGTCCTGGTAGCGCAGGAAAACGCGGGACGTCACTTCCTGGAAGTAGTCGGCGACGATGGCGGCGAACTCGCG
>JBGPMY010000118.1:0-6022 GCA_041487235.1 Dehalococcoidia bacterium | reverse complement strand
GTTGGCGGATTGTACGCGAGGAGGCGGTGGCTGCGGTAGAGGCACGCGTCGGCTACTCGAATGCTGCTCTTCGCGCGTAGCATCGGGATCGAGATGTGTCTTGTGGAAAACTTCTGCTAATCCACGTCTTCCGTTTGTCCATTTGCGGCAGAACTCTTGTACTCCCCTTGGGCCATCCTGTATCATTCTTGTTGGGCGTAGGGAGCCCCCCAGTAAGGCCTGTCCTGAGTGGAGCCTGCCCTCAGGCAGGTGGAGTCGAAGGGGGGTACATGGCAACCAAGTACATATTCGTAACCGGTGGTGTTGTTAGCTCCGTAGGCAAAGGCATCACCACCGCCGCCATCGGCAGGCTCCTCAAGTCCCGCGGCATCTCCGTCGTCATCCAGAAGCTCGATCCCTATCTCAACGTTGATCCCGGCACCATGTCGCCGTACCAGCACGGCGAGGTCTACGTCACCGCCGACGGCGCCGAGACGGACCTGGACCTGGGCCACTACGAGCGATTCCTCGATCAGGACCTGGGCCGCGACTCCTCCGTGACGACGGGCCAGATATACCAGGCGGTCATCTCCCGCGAGCGCCGCGGCGACTACCTGGGCCGCACCATCCAGCCCATTCCCCACGTCACCAACGAGATCAAGGAGCGCATCCGCGGCATTGGGCGCGATGCCGGGGCAGAGGTGGTGATCGTAGAGGTCGGCGGTACGGTCGGCGACATCGAGGGCCAGCCCTTCCTGGAGGCGATCCGCCAGATGCGCAAGGAGGAGGGCCGCCACGACACCCTGGCCATCCACGTGACCCTCTTGCCCCACATATCGACGACGGGCGAGTTGAAGACCAAGCCCACGCAGCACTCTGTGCGCGAGCTGCGATCCATCGGCATCCAGCCGGACGCCATCGTCTGCCGCAGCGACCTTCCCATCTCCGGCGACATCCGTGACAAGATATCGCTTTTCTGCGACGTTGAGCCGCGAGCCGTGATACCCTTGCTGACCATGCCCAGCATCTACGAGGTGCCCTTGGTCCTGGAGAGCGCCGGGCTGGGCGACTACGTCTGCGAGCGGCTCGATTTGACGCCCACGTCCAAGGACCTTGAGGACTGGAAGACGTGGGTGCAGCGGCTGAAGAACCCCCAGGGCAGCATAGACGTCGCTGTCGTAGGCAAGTACGCGGAGCTGCCGGACGCCTATCTCTCCGTCAAAGAATCGCTCATCCACGCCGGTGTGGGGCACAACGTCGGCGTTAACATCCGCTGGGTGCACTCCGAGGACGTGAACCGGGCGGGGAGCGAAGCGCTGTTCGCGCGGACGGACGGCATCGTGGTACCGGGCGGCTTCGGCGAGCGAGGCTTCGAGGGTAAGGTAGAGGCGGCGCGCTTCGCCCGCCTGAACAACCTGCCTTACCTTGGCCTCTGCCTGGGCCTGCACGTGATGGTGATAGAACTAGCGCGGGCCCTGTTCGACACGGACGATGTCAACACCACGGAGATCGACCCAGAGACACCGTATCCGGTCATCAGCCTGCTGGACGAACAGCGGCGCGTCGTGGACAAGGGCGGGACGATGCGGCTGGGCAACTACCCCTGTCGCTTGGTGCCTGGCACCATGGCGTATCAGGCCTACGGCTGCGAGGAAGTGATCGAACGGCACCGGCACCGCTACGAGTTCAACAACGAGTTCCGCGAGCGGTTTGAGGAGGCTGGGCTGGTGGCCAGCGGCACCTCGCCGGACGGCGCCCTCGTTGAGATATGCGAGATACGGGACCATGTCTGGATGATCGGCTCCCAGTTCCACCCGGAGTTCCGGTCGCGGCCCAACCGGCCGCATCCGCTGTTCTCGGGATTCGTCGCCGCGGCTATGGAACGGTCCCGCTCGCGGGCTGCCGCGCCGGCCCTCGACGCGCGCTCCCGGCACATCGCCTCGGCGCCCAGCCCCCGCGCCACACGGGCGCGCTGATCCTGTGGCGTGAATGCCGATAACATCCTGGCCTTCCTGCACCTTCTGGCCGCCTTCTGGTACGTGATGGGTCTTAGTGTGGTGCAGATGGCGCTTATCCGGGCCTGGCAGACCAGCGAACTGAACGTGCAGCTGGCTGCTCTGGAGGAGGCTTCGCACTACCAGGGAGTGCTGCTGGTGCCGGGCGCCATCGTCGCCGTCGCCACGGGCGTGTTCCTGTGGGCGGCGATGGACTACAATCTGATCAGCAGTGGATGGCTCCTCCTCCTTGAGGGGTTGTACATCGTAACCCTCTTCGTTTGTGTTCCTCTGATCGGGATGGGCCTCCGTCGAGCCAGGCTGGCGGCGCTCAAGGCTCGAAGGGCGGGCGGCTCGGTTCCAGAGCTGGAGCAGGCTCTGGCGGACAACGTCCCGCTGTTCTTCGGCGGCATCGCCACGCTGCTGGTGCCCGTGATGACCTATCTCTCCATCTTCAAACCGTTTTGAGGAGCCGGTCTCAGGGTGACGCGCCTCTAATTAATTGGCCGGCTTCGTTAACGCCGGCAGCCCCTTGCGCGTCTACAACCATTGATGTATCTTTGGCATGGCCCCTCTTGAGGAAACATTACGGGGCCCGCACTTTCCCCAACCTTGATCAGTCCAACCACGCAAACAGCATTACCCCGTCACGCCACATGGAGACCCTTTGAATCTCACTGAGCTAGAGACCAAAACCAAAGACGAGCTGGTAGAAGTCGCCAAGGACCTGGAGATCAGCGGCGCCACCACCCTGCGCAAGCAGGACCTGGTCTTCCGCATAATGCAGGCCAAGGCGGAACGCGAAGGTAACTACTTCGCCGGCGGTATCCTGGACATGGCGTCCGACGGCTATGGATTCCTGCGCACGCAGGGGCTCAAGCCCAGCCTGAGCGACGTCTACGTCTCTCAGACCCAGGTCCGCCGCTTTGCCCTGCGCACCGGCGACTACGTGATGGGAGCGGTCCGCCCCCCTAAGGACTCCGAAAAGTACTACGGCCTTCTGCGCGTCGACGCCGTCAACGGCCTCGATCCGGAGACGGCCAAGCACCGGCCGTACTTCGAGCAACTGACGCCGATCTTTCCCGACGAGATGATCCATCTGGAGGAGGGGCTGAGCAACCTGTCGACCCGGGTCATCGATCTGGTGGCGCCCATCGGCCGCGGGCAGCGCGGACTCATCGTCTCGCCGCCCAAAGCGGGCAAGACGCTTCTCCTCAAGACCATCGCCGCCGCCACGGCTCAGCGCTACGACGACATCTACATAATGGTCGCCCTCATTGGCGAGCGTCCCGAAGAGGTGACCGACTGGCGGCGATCCGTGCAGGACGCGGAGGTGGTAGCGGCCACCTTTGACGACCCGGTGGAGGAGCAGACGCGCGTGGCGGAAACGGCGTTGGAGCGCGCCAAGCGGCTGGTGGAGTGCGGACGGCACGTGATGGTGCTCCTGGACGGCATCACCCGCCTGACGCGGGCCTACAACCTGGCGCTGCCACCTTCCGGACGCACCCTCTCCGGTGGCATCGACCCCGTGGCGCTGCACCCGCCCAAGCGTCTCTTCGGCGCCGCCCGCAACGTGGAGGACGGCGGCAGCCTGACGATGATCGCGACCTGCCTGGTGGATACCGGCAGCCGCATGGACGAGGTCATCTTCGAGGAGTTCAAAGGCACCGGCAACTGGGAGCTGTGGCTGGACCGCCGCCTGGCCGAGAAGCGCGTCTTCCCAGCGATCGATATCCAGCGCAGCGGCACGCGCAGGGATGACCTGCTCCTGGACGAGCAGACCCATCAACGCGTGCTCCTCCTCCGTCGCATGACATCCCTCGTCGGCCAGAGCTCATCGAACCCGTCGGAGTCCACGGAGCTGATCCTGGAGCGGCTGTCGCGGACTAAGACCAACGCCGAGTTCCTAGCCACGCTGAAGGACGGCGTATAGGAATTTTGTGGATTTGTCGGGTCGCCCGCGGTGCCGCGCGCTTGCACTACCACGCACGCGCCGCCTGGGAGCCGATCTCAGCCGATTGTAGTCACTGGCCGTCTAGTTCCGGCGGATATCCTCTCCAGATTCGCTTCAGCTACCCGAAATCGCCTTAGTCAAGCGTGGGGAGCGATAACCTGTCAATTTGTGAAAGTCTTGACAAGTGGGGTATAATACCGCGCAACCAACCGCAACCGAATAGGGGCCCCTCCCTGGGAGTGTCTACAACGGAGGTGGTGCGAACGGGGCTCCCCCATTAGGAGGTAGGTTATTCGAGAACCGCAGACTCCACCCCGAGGACCCGTCGATGGGTCGGGGCGCGATAGGCGGTCGTCTCGCCTGAAGCTAGCGGGGCAGTCGCTAACAGAATACAGACAATACGCACTCCACGGTCTTCTCCTCTTCCTCCCGCTCCTGGCCGTCTTCACGGCCGTCGTCAACCACGTGACCGAGGTGGGCCCGTCGCTCCTTTCCGGCGTGACCCAGGGGCCTGTTGGCTCCGGAAAGGCCGATTATCTGAAGCCTCCCGTAGTGGTGTCTACTGTGCCGGGCATCCTCGCCAGGCACCAGGCTGAGGCGCAGGCCATAGCGCCACAGGCTACGGCGACACCCACCGGGGCCGCCACGCCGGACGTTCAGGCGCTGGCTTCAAGCGCTCCGCCGGCTCCCACGCCCCAGCAGGCAATGATTACCTACACTATTCAGCCCGGCGATACCGTCTCCTCTATCGCCGCCAAATATGGCATCGACGCCAACTACATCCGCTGGAATAACTCGGAGATCAGCGCCGATCCCGATCTTCTCATCGTCGGCGAGACGTTGCTCATACCCAGCGTCAACGGCCTCGTCTATCACGTGGCGCTGGGCGATACGCTTTCGGACATCGCCTCCTACTATCAGATCGACGTCCAGAGCATCACCGCCTTCCTGCCCAACGCCGTTCCTTCCGCTGACAAGGTATCAGAGGGGATGGTCCTTCTCCTGCCCGGCGCCGTGCCGCCGCCGCCTCCCATCCCGGCGGCGGTCGACATCGCGTCCGGGCCGCCCGCCTCGTCGGCGGGCAGTGGCGCGGTTCCCGCCGGCAACCCGGCTGCGGCCGGCGGTTACAGCTGGCCGTTCTACGGGGCCATCAGCACTTACTTCGGCGAGCCCCGGGGCGACGGATATCACAAGGGAATCGACATCGACGGGTTCAACGCCTACGGAGCGCCCATCGCCGCCGCCGCCGGCGGCACCGTGGTGCTGGCGGCCTGGGACGACTGGGGCCTGGGCAATCACGTGATCGTCCAGCACGATGATGGCTCACGCACCGTCTACGGCCATCTCTCGGAGATCTACGTTAGCCAGGGGCAGTACGTGAGCCAGGGCGAGGCCTTGGGCGCCCTGGGCAGCAGCGGCTACTCAACAGGCCCGCACCTGCACTTCGAGCTGTGGGTGGGAGGAGTTCCCGTAGACCCGCTGGCGTACCTCCCCTAGAATAAGGCCTGTATGGGCCGGCTCCTCTCGCCGCCGCTGGCGGCGTTCTTGTTTCTGGGGCTTCTGCCTTCCCTCTTGGCGCTGGGAACCCCCGCCCAGGCGGCTGAAACCCCCGCCTACATCGCCCTGGGCGATTCGCTGGCCTTCGGCGTGGGGGTCTCGGACCCGTCCAACGGCGGCTATGTTGCCTTGGCCAGCGATGTCCTGCGTAAGAGCGAACGCTACCGTGAGCGGGGGCTACAGGTCATCAACCTCGCGGCGCCCGGCGCCACCAGCGCGGATCTGCTCCTGCCCGGAGGCCAGCTGGACTCCGCCGTCAAAGAGATCACGGACCGGCAGCAGGACACATCTTCCGCGGATGACAACGTGGAGATCATTAGCATCGATATCGGCGGCAACGATCTTCTGTCCCTCGCCTCGCCCGACTCTCCCTGCTTCAGTGATTCTACGGGCGCGCCGTGCCTGCAACGGTTTGGCGCAGTCCTGGCCGGCCTGCAGGACAACCTGAAAGCGGTCCTTCAGCGGCTGAGGGAGGCCGCGCCAGACGCTGGCATCTTTGTGATTGACCTATACAACCCGTATTCCGGCACCGGCGACC